>CBFGLD010000051.1:0-16129 GCA_965649495.1 uncultured Flavihumibacter sp.
ATTTTGATAATGTCCGGCTGTTTGTGGAGGAGGAAGGTCTGCGGGAAGAAATTCCCATTAAAGCCAACATTATGTACGAAGACGATATGATCGTAATGAGTACGAATGCGCCTTACAGCAAACCGCATCTGCTGCTGAATGGTGTGAACTACGGGTACATTGATTTTCGAGAGCTGGAGCTGGAAGAAAAGCTCGGCAACATCGGAATCAAGGTAGACCCTGAGAAAGTCAGCATCAATCCCAGTCGGGAATCGCTGATTTGGGACGATGTGACCCGGGAAGTGATTGTAAACCGTTTCCAGGAAGTTGTAAATATCGCCGAAACGACCATCAATGCAAAACTGAGCACTACCGATTTTCTGGAGTGGCTCAAGGTTTGCGCGAATGCACATTCTGTTAAAGGACTGTTCAAGAACGCAGAGACAGACGGTGTGATTGCTCGTTTGGCCAGCATTGTGGATATGAGTAAGGTGGAATTGAAATACCCTCTTAACAAGAAAATCCGCTATTCTCCTTATCTGTTCGATGGGATGCGGGTAAGTATGGTACAGCTGGAATCTACCCGGCAGGGAAGTAAGACGCTTACTAAAGTAGCTTACAGTCCTTCGTTCCGTTCTGCTTTGGAGAAGAATTTACCAATCCTGTATATGCGGGAAAATTTCTCTAACCGCAAGAATCGGTATCTGCTGAAGCATATCTATCCGCAGGGTTTCATGACCATTCGGCTGGATTACGATAATGTGGAAGGTGGAATTCTACCGGAACACATTACCAATATCGACAGCGTACTGGAGACCTTTGATGCACGTCTCAAGGGGGATCAGAATGAAATGATTCAACGTGGTAAGCAACGCCTGGCAGACATGCACAACTATCTGTACGCAGCAGAAAATATCATCTGGTACGAACAGGTGGAAGTGCCAGATTCCTTTAAAGCTTCGGATGAAGATGTAGAAGAGGAAGTCGAAGAAGAGCATATTGTAGCTACCAAAGAAGCCCGTCAGAGTGCTGCAGAGCGTCGTAAACTGGAAGGAAAGATTGTAGTGTCCACTACATCTGGATACGGGGGATTTTCTATCGTAGAGTTCCCTGTTAACAAAGTAGATACCTGGGATGCTGAAGAGATTTACTGGGGCAATCAGGATAGCGAAGAACTGCTTTCCCTAGCACGTAAATTTCATGTATCCTCTATCAACGTAACGAATGATTCAATGCGTGAGGAGGGGTATGATTTTCGAACAGATTATCATGCACCTAGCTGTAAACAATTTGTAGGCAGTGATTTGATGTTGCTGAAGATTTCACAGGCTAATACCAAGTATTTCCGGGATTTCAAACACATCACTCGTTTTTATCAGGAAATCCGTAATAAAACCATCACTATGTCAAATGTACTGGTGCGGTGGAACACTGCACGTTTAATCCAGGAGCGATTGAGCGAGCTGGAATTTATGAATGGGTTGGAGCGCATTGATCCGGAACGTCATGCGAAGTACAAGTCAATCGTTGCTTTTGTAGACGCTAATAAATCTCGGTTGAATCACAGCGATTTACAGGAAACACTGATTTCGCATCTGGATAATGTCAGCAAATTTCAGCTTTTCGTACGGGAGAATCCTAATGATACCGAGACCATTGCAGCTCTTGCGCGTCGTATGTTCAACCCTTCTCCAGGAGTGGAGATTGAAGATGGTTACGCCATCGAAACTTGGGTGTACGACTTGTATAACGAGTTGCTGGACTGGGCATCGCCGGTAAAAACCATGCTGAATATGGTAGAGTTACTTACTGATGGTAAGGGATTATCGGATGACCAGGAACAGGAGATCCGCTCCTATTTTGAGTATCGTAAGGTACCCTTATAATAATTATTCACTTTAAAACCCATATATGATGCTCGTAGTAAATCGCATCGGGGACCACATCACCGGTTCCTACAATGGTAAGCCGTTCGGGGTAAGTTTCACCGAACAGAAGTATGCTCAGATGAAAGATCTGGAAGCAAAGGCCAATGCCGCAGAAAGCATGGAGGAGCTGAAGACTCTCATGGAGGATTTCGAATTACTCACCAAGGAAAACTACAAGGAGCTTGTAGAGCATGCCAAAGGCGGCCAATTCCTCTGGGTGAACCCGCACACGGGTAAAATCTTTCTGCAGATCAACGGAAAGATCAGTGACATTCCGTTACCCATCGCACTGGTGGACCGCATCATCACTTCTGTTGAGAAGAAAATCGATGTGTTACCGCTGGTAAAATGCTGGGCCCGTTTTATCCGTAAAGTTCCTGGAAGACCCGCTTACACGCCTGAAAGAGGCAGCATGTTTGCCAAATACATCGATGCGGACTACACCGACAAAGTATTTGCCGATCAGTTGCAGGATAAAAATGGCCTCAGTGCTGATGTAGCATATGCCCGGGCAACTACCAAACAAGTAGCCATTACTCAGGAAGGCTTGCTCGTTTGCTACAAAGTGAGCAAAGAGATCCTTCACCGGTATGAACTAAATGAAAACGAAGAAGTCGTTCAGAAAAGCCGGTACAAGCCTACCGTAGATCCCGATACCGGCCTGGTAACCTACGAGGAACCGCAGTATGTGGAAGAGCGTTTGTTCGAGCCTTATGTAATGGGGCAAGGAGGTGACGCTTTCTTCAGCGGGGATAAGAAAGGCCATTTCATCCGGGTGGGTCATACCCATTACCTGGAAAGCTGGGATCAGGTGAGCTATCCTGGACACAAAGGACTGCATTGTGGTGGGTTGAAGTACATCGCCGGTTACCAGCAGGAAGGTACCGTTACACACAACATCTTCGTAGACCCTATGGATATCCATACCATTGCTGGTCTCGGGTATGGTAACGATGGTGCCATGACCGTGAAGCGGTATTTCGTACACTCTTCTTTTGCCGGACCAAACAAAGGCATCTATCACAGCAGCAAGTATGCAGCGCTCACAGACGCTGAATATGCTTCTTTGATAGAAGCTGCTGTAGAACAGTCTCAGCAGCAGATCGATAAAATCGCTGCCGATTTGGACGCTGCCAAAAATCTGCTCTAATCCTTAAACCAAAGGACTGCCGTTAACCGCGGCGGTCCTCTTTCTACCCTATGGCTAAAGTACAAAGAACCCGTAACAACGGAACAATGACGGAGTCCGAGTTCTTCGGCAAGATTCGCAGCGCTTTACGTAAAGCCTTCGCATCCTGGCGTCCTATGACAGTGGCTCTTAACCGGGCCCGGCGTAACTCCCAGTCCAGCAATCCCCGGCTTCAATACGAATACCAATGTGCCCATTGCGAGCGCTGGTTTCCCCGTAAGGAAGTCTATATCGATCATATCGAACCGGTAGGGACGCTGCGCAAACTGGAGGATATCCCTTCTTTTGTAGAACGGCTGACTCAGGAATGCGATTGCGCCTACCAGATTCTTTGTGATGGTTGCCACCAGAAGAAAACTAATAAGGAGAACAAAGACGCGCGACATGCAAGAAAACAGCAAACTGGCACTGGCGGCGTATAAACGTGCCGTTGATGTCTTTAAAACCATGACCAGTCCGGCTTCTATTCATATCCTGGCCCGTATGGAAAAGGAGGCTGAAGTAAAAGCCATGGAACTGGTTACATCTACTCACAAATACCGCATCATTCTCAGACACCTGAAGAAACTGGAGAGTCTCTCTATTATTCGGAAAGAGCGTTTGGGCAACGATGTGGCCTATAAACTCAATCATGGAAGACTCGAAGTTGTCAACTCTGCAGCAGCCAGAATCCTCTGACGGTAATCTGCTGGTAATCGATGCGGACGGGATCGCCTTCTTACTGGGATGGGTAAACCGGGAGCATCGGGACGTAGAAACCATGCACCGGGCCATTGACCAGTGGGTCAAGGAACTCTTTCTGCTTACAGCAGCAACCAGTTATATTGGAATCCTTGCTTCCAGTAATGAGTCTTGTTTTCGGTACCAAGTGTACCGATACCGCCCGTATAAAGGGAATCGGATCAAATCCGGTACTGAAGGGAACGAATGGATTGAATACTGGGAACCGATTGTACGGCAATACCTCAAGGATAGATACGGCTTCCAGGAAGCACCCCCTCATTTAGAAACAGACGACGTGGTGGCACACCTGGGAGAAATCCTGCCGCATAAAATTCAACTTCCTATTATCTGTAGTCCGGACAAAGACCTCAAGCAGATCGCCGGGTATCACCTGGATTACCGGAAAGTAGGACTTGAAGGCTGTAAACAGGAGCTTATCAGTGTAGAGGAAGCGGATTACCGGTGGTGTATGCAGATGCTCACCGGGGATAGTACCGATCATATTGCCGGAGTACCCGGATTGGGGGAGAAAAAAGCAGCTCTTTTGTTGAAGGAAGCTGCTGAAAACGGAATGGGATTCCGTGTAGCTGATTGGAAACGAGCGGTTAAACTGGCGTATTTGAAATACTTTGGAGATTTCTATGGTGAGATGATTTACCAGGAAACGGAAGCAACTGTGACAATGATGCATACCCGTCATCCGATGTGGGAAAGTCATAAATTCAAAATTGATCCGTACCTTGCTGCCATTAGAACTACCAGTGCGTATGATACATCCATTCCTTTTCAAATTGAATGAGAAAAATCTCTGTACATGGTACTTACTCCCGCTGATTGGAATCAACGTTGAGTATTTTGGTACAGCAAATCACATCAATACCTTCATTGTCGAGAATGAACGGAAGATCGTTGTAGAGGTTGCCGACTTAAATTTATGTCAGCACGTGCAGAAACATCCGGACTTTTTAGAGTACCGGACAGTTGACAATCGGGAATTTCTGGTGTACGATATACCAGAAATGTGGGACAGAGATTTTAAATACTTCCTGAGTGGAAAGTATTCTCGATTTTCAGAAAACGCCAAGACGTTAATCAGAGATCTTAGTACATTGGCCTACGACGTAGTAGACGAGTATGGGAATCGTAAGACAGATGCGATTCTGATGGCATTGGACAAAAACGATGTGCTGAGAGAGAAGTGGTACGAGATTTTAGGACCGGTAGAATTGCCGGAAGAACTATTGAGTATTCCGCTTGAATCCAGTTTTTTAAGATTACAGGAGTGACCTTCGGGTTGCTCCTTTTTAATTACAAGCTAAGATTTACGGAGGGGGCTAATCGCCCTTTTTTCCCATTGGCCTATCCAATCGTCGCTAAAATCTTAGGGGTAAGCTGCTCTGCAGCATCTGGGTAATTGACTACTTTAAACCCTTTGCTGAGCAGCCAGTTATCTTCCCGTATGGCATAGATAAAACTATCCGTCCGGTAATCGGTCTTACGCAGAATGGGCCGGCTGGTATGCGTTTCCAACCAATGGTCGCGCGTCTTGACATATTCGGTAATCCAGGTTTTTTCATCTCCGCCGGCGGCCGGTACCTTCTCTGGAAACCGGTTTCGCAAGAATTCCAGGATAGATCCGCTGTGTACGTAACTATCATAGATTACCAGCAGACTCAAGGGGTATTCAAATCCGTTTCGTTCGAACCATTGGCGGGCAGGATTGAAGTAATAGATCATAAAGAACCTGTCCTGCGTCTGCTGCATAATAGGATCCTTGGCGGCCTCTTTGAGCAGATGCAGGAATCTGGGGTTATCTGCCAAGCTTCTCCGATTTAAGTCTCCGATCCAGTCTAAAAAACTGCGGAGATCTGCTGCATACTTACCTCGGGTGTCCGTATACATGGCGATCAGGGTCTTCAGGTTGCCGTATTCTGTTGTCTGGGAGGCTCCGTAAGTAATCTGCCGGCGGTTACCCGGTCCGTCGTTAAAAGTAGCCAGCGCCCCATAGTCGGCTCCGGATACTTTACTGGTCTCGAAGAAACGGACGATCTGACGGATGGTAGCGATGAGCTTGCTGGTAATCATCAGTAATAAGTTTCAGGAGTGATCCATTCCTTCCATTTATCCAACGGACAAGTATTGGAAGGGTGTGCTGTTTTACCTGCTAACGGACAGCGGCATACGCCACAGCGGTAAGTAGAATGCTCTTTGTTGAGTATACCGATAACCAGCTGACCCATCTCTGATATCTGCTCTTTCTTCTCACACCGATCGCATACCTCCAAACGGGCATGCATCATCTCTTTGGTGGCAGCAGATCCCTCTGCAAAATTGTACCAGCTCTTGGCTATCTGTACCAATTTCATTTACCGAATAGTTTTCGTACACTGGAAAGTGCGTTAGGAAATATTCCCCGTAAATCCAGGTACAATCGTATAACAGTGAAGGCCAGTAATACCCAGAATATTTTGGGGATGAAGGGAGTCGGTACTTTGGTTTTAACGCTGATCGTCTTGGTGATAGTTAATTGTTGTTGCTTCACTTCTCGGGTATGCGTAAGAGTATCCTGTACGCGGACCAGCAAAGCTTTCAGGCTATCACTGTCACAGCGTGCCGTTATGAAGCCATCACTAACGGTAAGGGATCCGTGCACATACTGTCCTTTCGAAGTGATGTGTACTTTACCGCCTGAAACTATAAGGGAATCCTTAATGCGAATAACGGTACTATCTCTGGGGATATACACCGGTACTTCCAGATCTATAACTTCGTAAATCTTAATAACGGAATCACGTACGTGCACACTGGTGTCTACACGTGGAGGATAGAGTTCTGCACAGCGTTTTTGTAAATTACAGCTGGCCAGGGCCGTTATCAGGCTTATTAGGAGTAACGTTCTCATTGATTTCACGTATTTTTTCCCGTATAGGAGACTTCCCCATGCCAAGAAAGTTGATTTTCTTCAGCCACAGGGCAAGCTTATCATTCAGCAGACCGATGAAAAATGCCACCAGTAGCCGAAGTTCCACACTCTCTCCTATTACTGGTACATATACCGTTAACAGGTAGTCTGGAAAACGCAGGAATATGAAGATGAGTATAACGCTGGCGAATATCCGACGGAAGTTATCCGACAGGAAAAAGAACCAGGAGAATGTTTGCGGAGTAGCATCGCTGTCCTTATCCCGTTTTCTGACATCCAGGTGCCAGCCCAGTGCTACACCGATTAGTGCAAAAGCCCAGAGAGCTTTGTACAGCGCCATATCGCTAACGCCCAGCAGGTAATCTAAAAAAGTAGGGTTCATACGGGTGGATTAGGTTCGAAAGGTACCTTGCTTCTTTAGAATTTATCCCCAGTTCTATCCAGCTTATGTACCTTAACGGGTACAAAATGGGTACAAAAAAGCCCTGCTGTTACAGAGCTGTTTTACTGAAAGCTAGTCGGGATGACTGGATTCGAACCAGCGGCCTCTTCGTCCCGAACGAAGCGCGCTACCGGGCTGCGCTACATCCCGAGGGGAAGCAACCACGGGAAAATTGCCCGAATCCTGCATCTTTACCCTGGAAAATGTCAAAACGGGTACAGAATGGGTACAAATCGGGTTGCTTTACAGGAGCTGAAAGGACGCAGACGTTTTAAATACCGGTATGAGCACCGGGAGTACTACCTTTCCCTTCCTCCCGTGGGAACTTTATTGCGGAATTTTGAAGAGCAATTGCGCATTCTCATCGAAGCAGACCTGGCTGCAGGCACTCACGACAATACCCAGTTACGCTACAAGCAGTTGCTGAAAGGGGAATCGTTGGCGCCGCGCATCCAGGCGTCGGATAAATTCCGGGAATATTTGACGGCTACCGGACGCTCCCTGGAAAAAGGAATGTACTACTATACGTTGCGTATGCTGGAAAACTGGAAAGCTGCCGTTCCGCAATTTCCGGCTTGCCTGGCAGCGATGCAGTACAGTGCTGCCACTTACAACGATCGCCGGCGTACTCTGGACCAGTTTTGTGAATGGCTGATCCGCCAGAAACTGCTGAGTATCAATCCTTTTACGGATGTTCCGGCGCAATTAAACCGCAGTCCTAAACGTACCAGTAGAAAATGGCTCAACGACGAAGAGGTTGCTGCGATTTTGGAAGCCATTCGTACCAACAGGTTTGTCTCTCCCTTCAGCAGATTCTCGCATGCGCATTACTACCCCATCTTCCTTTTCCTGGCTTACACCGGAGTCCGGCCGGCAGAGGCAATTGGTTTACAAGTCAGTAAAGTGAATTTTATCCGCAAAACTGTTACCATTGACCAGGCACTGGCACGTTCTCTGAAAGGAACCTCGCACGCTGCCCGGAAAATGAAGACCACCAAAACCGGTGATGCTCGGGAAATTTCCATCAGTAACAGTCCGCAGTTATTGGAAATGTTACAGCAACAGTGCGTTAACCGGTGGGCCAAGGACCTGGTGTTTCCCTCGCCTACCGGACTGTCTTGCGATGATCGAAAAATGAATGGAGTATTGCGGGAAGTGCTGAAAGGGCTATCCATAGAACCCCGGGTGCTGTACGTGTTTCGGCACAGTTTTGTTAGTCGGTGCTGCCGTCAAAAGATGGATATCAAAGCTATTCAGGTCTTGACCGGACATCGGGATGTTCAGATTTTGTTGAATACGTATGCGGAAGTAACAACGGAAGGAATCGGGCTACCTATCCTGCTTTCTGCAGCAGATTCTGGATGAAGTCAAAAAACGCTCCCATGCCTGCTCCAGCTGGGATACAAAGCGCGCCGGCCACCCACTTGATGCGATCTTTGTACTTTTCCAAGGCTACCACCCGGGCAGTAAGCGTGGCATTATCCGATTTCAACGCTTTAATGGTATACACCATCCCCTGTTCCTTATCGAACTCGTTGCCCGATAACAGGTGCATTAACGCAGTCATCTTGGTATTGATTTCTGCAATCTGATCTTGTATATTTTTAGGTTGTATGATATTGTCCGCCACGATTAACAGTTAAGAATGAATGAATCCTACTGTATGGGTTTTTGTAAAAATAGGGTCTGCTGTAGAATAATCAGCGGCGCTTTATGAGAGCTTGAATCCTATGCGGAGCAGGTTGATTTCCACCGAAATAGAACTTCAGATAGTACCCCCATTTGTACGGGCAATTATACTCGATTGACTGCTCCGTAAGTTTACGACCGGTTTGCGTAGTTATACGAAATTCATACAAATTACCCTGGCGTACCAGCGAGAGGATGTACGGCTGACCTGTACGTAAAAAGATGATACTTTCTTGCATCCGTTTGCCGTTCACGTACGCATAGGATCCTATCTCTATGGCCTCTTTTTCCGTATTGTACCGCCAACCAAAGCGTACGGAATACTCGTGATGTGAGTTTATCAGCTTCCAGGGCAGTAAAAATTTCCAGAAAGGTACGTGTGCGATGCCGAACAGCTTATTCCAATCCAGTTGATCGGGCATGCCGATCTCATACTGGCAGGAGGCACCCAGCACGACCTCTCGTTTCAGGGTTCGTTTGTTATAGAACAACCCGAAAGCGAAAGGCCGTGAAGTGTGTTCTCCTTTGAGGATATAATACCTCATCAAATGAAGATTAATGCGATGAGACCGGCGCATACCAGGTACACCCCGATGGAAAAGCTGTGTACTCCATCTACCCAGGCCTCATTCAGCCAAAGCTTCCAGACGCCAGAGAAGAATACAGTAATGGCACAGAACCCAATCAGTCCGATGCCGTCCAGTATACTAAAAGGATGAATGGCATCAAACAATACACTGCCTCGGTCAAAAAAGGCAATACCCAGGAAGGTACAGAAGATGATAGCTGCAATGCCGGCCCCGATAAGGTTCGGGATCAAATCGGCCATGTACTCAGATTTTCTTGACATATTAAAGTTGTTTAGAGGTTACTGCCAGGAATTATTCGTGACAGTCATATTAGAAGGCCAGTGGCCAAAATATGTAATGGGTACTTTTCCAGGCAGCAATTCCGCCCGGTTTCCATGAATCAGCAATTCTCCAGGTACCGGTACCATTCCCCCTACCGAAAAAGCAGAGTATTGATTTTTTACACCGTCCCGGATGCTTACGTTGTTAACTGCACTGTTACGAGTGAAGGGATTTGGACTGCCATATTCAAAAAGTAAGTAGCCCGCTCCGTTATTACCTTCCGAATAACAGTTTTGAATCACGCAGTCTGAGGCGCCACCGTCGATGTCAAATCCACCCCCGTCAATCCCGCTGATACTCTTATTGAATACACTGCGACTGTTCTGAATGGTTACATACCGTGCGTCGTGTGTCCAGATGCCAATATTCCCATGGCCATACTTCCATCCATTGTTGTACGCGTAACAACTATCTATCAGTGCTTCTATAACATTCGCCACTACAATACCGTGCCCTGAATGCGGCCGCATACCCGATACCCCCAATGTGTTTGTAGTGGTGCATTTTTCAACAGTAATATCCCGATTTTGTAAACCCGGCCAGGAGCCGTACATGCCAATACCGGTATAAGCAGCGCTGTCAGTGGAACAGTTGGTTACTTGAACACGGTCCCAGCCTCCCGGATAAGCCATAGCAGCTGCCTCGCTTTCCCAGGGAAGAGAGGATCCGATGCCAGTGTGAAACCCTCTGACAACGCAGTCCTCAATACGGATGTCTGAATACCGTTTGGAATCGTCTGAATAAAGACCGATACCGGTCCCTTTTCCAGTAGTTCCGAGTACGGTCAGGCCATACACCACAATGTGTCCGCTATTATACAGCAGCACCCCGTTGCTGTCGCTTACCAGGGTACCTCCCTCAATTCGAATCGGATCTTCAAGCGTACCCGATTCGGTAAGAACAAGCGAGCCGTATACGGTTCCTTGAATCTCCAGGATAGTACCTGCTGCGAAAAGACTGTCGTTGGCTTGCTGAAGTGTGGCCGCGTCGTGTATGATAAATCGAGCTTCCTCCAGCACAGGCTTTCCTTCGTGAACACGCTGGCAGGCCAAGGAAAACAGGATTAGTATATAGGGTAGGAATTTCATATCACTGGTGTTTTATACGCCCTCGTTTGACTTTACCGTTACCTGGACTGCTGACGATGTTGATGGTTACCGATCCATACCCGTAGTCTCCGGTGTTATCGGTTGCCCGCATACGGTAAGTATAGGAACCGACGGTAAACGGTCCGGTTACGGTGCTAGTGGCACTGGTAGTTGCATTGATGGTAGTAGCAGGTCCACCTGTTTGCTCCCACAGTCTGGCAGTGATGGTACCGTCTGCATCGGTGGCACTGGAAGTAATGGTGAAAGAACTGGCTGAAACATTGATCGTAGTAGTGTTGCCACTCATGTCCACCACCGGCAACCGGTTAACTCTGAAATCTACCGTAGAAAAAGCCGTAGCTCCGCCGTTATCCGTAACGGTAAGCTTGAAGGAGTACAGCCCCGGAATAAGCCCGCTGATACCAGTAGAAGCCGAACCGCTGCTGGTAATGGACGCCGTATTGGGTCCGGCAGTCTGTTCCCAGAGGTATGTGCTAATAGTGCCGTCTGCATCGGAAGCAGTGCCGGTTAACGTACCGGTTGTTACGTTATTGTTGACCTCCTGATAACTGCCTGCAGATACCGTAGGGGGCTGATTAGCGCCCGTGGGAGTGATATCTACATCATTATACACAGCAGAGCTGTCGTAAACGGCCAAAGCATCCAAAAACAGGATACGCTTGGTGGCTACCGATCCGCCGTAATTTGTCTGGTTCCAGACCCATTTGTACACGCCTATTTTCATGTATGGGATCTGAGAGCCTACGTAATTGGTGTAAGCATTCTCCAGAGAGAAAATCAGGCTATCGTTACGGTAAATTCGGATGAATCCAGAGTTATCTGCCCGCGGCCGGTATTCGATGATCCAATCATCCCACTGATCAAACCGGATGTTGCCGGCAGCTACTGGTGTCCGTTCGGTTCGGGTGTTTGTACAATAGTCTGCTGTAGAGTAACGGGTCCGTATGCGCCAGGCATTCCCCAGGATTTCAATTGCCAAAGGTGGCGAGGCAGAACAATTGCTGGATTTGTCGTGAAACTGTACGGGAGTGACTTCCTCTTTGATATCCGTTTCCCAGCCTGCGGAAGGAATGAACGTGGAAAACCGGTACCAACGTACCGCATTATTGGGAGAGGTAGTATTGTTGATTACGGTGATCTCTGCACGTTTGTTTCCATACTGCACTTCCGGATCTGTTCTGCGCAGCTCGAACCTGGCCGCATACGTTCCGGTACGCTTCACGCTGTCACTCCTGGTCACGCTGTACGACATGGAGCCCTCCAGCAACTGTAAACCGCTGTTAACAGGCAGTACTTCGAAATCAGAAGATCTTACCTGAGCACTTACCGTACTGCTGGTAGCAAAAGTTACTTTCTCTGGGAGCGCGATCTGTTTTAAGGCAGGATCTGCACAACCCACCATTACCAGCAGAAATAAGATAGAAAAGTATTTCATGGGTAGAATTTTATTGCCCGATTAAAAAGCGTCGTCCCTGCTCTCTGCGATCTGTAAATCGAGTATTCAGGTACGCATTCATTTCACTGCGCCAGGCGGCAAAAAGTGGTTCCGGTATAGCTTGTAGCTTGTCTCCAATATTAGTCCCAAGTATAGTTACATCAGAAGCCGGAGCGTTGTAGTACTTGAGATATAACTTTTGAACAAGGGTTAAAGGTATCTGGTCCACTGTAACATTCGTATTCCAGGTAGGGCTGGCAATAGCCCGTATCTTAGTTTGCAAATGTGCAATGAAATCAGTCATTACAGTATCGCCAATCTGAACCCCTACTCCGCCAAATGCGTATGCCCAATCTTGTGCCCGTAAAGTGAAGTTGCGGACTTTAGCAGTATCCAAGTCCTGGCTAAAAACTGTTGTACTGAAAAGTATAGCGAGATAGAAAAGTATCTGTTTCATTATTGTACGGTTTGTTTGATGATGATGTTGTCCACGCTGAACATGCGGCTGGTCGTACCGGCCGTCTTTTCTGCCCCAATGGCGAAGGGATAAGAGCTGCTGGCGAAGGTGGCGGGCAGGTTCGTGGTATGAGTGGCCACCAGCACGTTGTCGATGTAAAACTTCACATTATCCGTACCGTCGAAATCGTACACGATAGTAAGATCCTGCTCTACGTCCTGTGTTACTGCTACGGTAGTATTAGTGGTGGTAGCTGTTGTCCCATCATGCGTGATACACTGCCATTGCCCACTGTTGATACTATGAGTGTATTTGAAGAAGATTCCAGAACCATCTCCGGTAGCTCCCCTGCCGGCTCGGATTATATAGGCTTGAGCAGCAGTAGAAAGCGAGTTGGTATACACTCCTTCGTAGCTTAGAATCAACTGTCCACTTGTTGGCATTGCTGCCGTTACCGTTGCTAAAGAAGTGCCTAAATGAATTCGACCGTTACCGGTGGTGGTCGTTCCCAGGTCTACCCGCCAACTACTCATACGCTCAGAGTTCGCGTATTGGTTGGCACCAGTGCCGCTGACGTTAACTTGAAAAGGAGTAGTAACTCCCATCATCGGACCATACGCAATTACATCTGCGTCAGTAGCGAAAACCCACCTATTGCCGTTCCAGGTATAGACTCCTTTAAGAATATCTGTCTGATAATATTGCTGACCGACAGTCGGAGAAGCCGGGCGGCTTGCATAGGTACCTGAAGTGATTCCCCCTCCTCCTCCGGTCGGGGCCACCATGACCTCTATTTCCCGGGTAGTAGGATTGATCGTTAAAACTGAATCCCGAACATTGTTGGGAAGCGGGGCATATACGTAAAGCTTACCGTCCTGGCCAATGTGCATCCGTTCGTTTGCATCCGCGGTTCCACCGGTATAGAAACGAAGATCTCCGGCAGCATCTGTTGCGGCAACACTTACACCTCCTGCTCCATTACCTACGTAGTACGCACCGCTGGCTTTTAAGTATCCTGACGGCGTAATACCAGAGCCTGCTTGCCCAAATACCAGACTCTTGGTAGAGTTTGTCAACCTGGCCTGAGTGTACCCGTTGGTTGTCGCATCATCCAGCAGCAGTTTATCGTAATCGGATGTTCTTACATGTAACCGGGTAGTAGGGGCATTGATTCCAATTCCCAACCTTTTGTTCGTGTTATCCCAGAAGAAATTGGTATTGTCTTCAGTAGGTCCTGAAGCTCCTTCAAATACAACAGAGCCAGGAGACAGGGAAGGAAATGCCAAACTGCTGCCGTCCAACGTAATCTCCAGTGATGTGGCAGTAGGATTTCGGGTTACATTAATCCCATTGACTCCAGTGAACTTCAGCGATTTCACCTTAACCGTATCTCCCCCAACTCCGGGAATTGTTACCAGCAGACTGTCCTGGGCGTTATCTGTTGGTCCGTTGGTGAAAATGATATCCGGTACGTTAGTGAGGTTTCCCCAATGTACCAGTGAAGAACCGGATGTTTGTAAATTCAGTTTAGTATAATAGTCGCTGCTGTCGGCTATCCAGACCGGATCTGTTTCGCTTCCTCCTCCTCCGGATTCTGCTGCCCAGGTAGGTGTACCACCAACAAGTTTCAACACTTGCCCATCGGTACCGTTAGTTAATTGGGAAAGTATACCTGTAGAAGTAGCTAAAGCCACACGTGTTCCAGTTCCTGCTAAAACACCTAGTCTTACCTCTCCGGAAGTTGCCTCGTACGCAATATGCTCTCCTAATACTGAAGTTACAGTCGGATTATAGTAAATACCTCTTACTGCTCCGGTAGCTGTTCCAGTTTGATTTATAGTATGTCCTATTTTCAAATAGGCAAAATTTGCATCCCCTGTAGTTGGAGCGTACCCTAAACCGCCGGTACTAATGCTTAATACATTCAGTTCTCCAGCAGAAGGAGTATGTGTACCTGCTGTAGTAACAATTATGTTATTAGTAGCACTGTTTCCGGATACTTGTGAACGAATAGATGAAGTAGACCCTCCAAAATAAAGGTTGTTAGAACTTAGAAAATTACTTGTGCTACCTCCCCAGTTTACATGTCCGTTTTCGTTCACTCTAAGTAGCGGAGTACTGCCAGAAGAGTTCTGTATATCTACCGGATATACTGTTGCTGAAGGAGATGCTGAAGCATTTGCTCTAAACTGTGTTGCTTTAACAGTACCAACAATTTCAGTTTTGAATCCATTATCTGTCTCACCCCCGATAGCAATGTTTCCGGTGGCTGCAAATATTTTCATCCTAACATTTGCTGCTGAATTATGGGTTATAATTAAATCTCTCGTAGCATTATCAAACTGATTTACGCCTGCAGAAGCAGTAAGTCTCAAGTAGTGATTTGTTGTAGGGGTTACTGCCGATCCGCCAAGAAATATGCCAGGACTGGAATCTGCATCTAGTATTACACCACCATTTTGCTTAGCAATTAATAGTATCCCATTCCAGGTAAAGCTTGATGTACTTTCTAACCCAGTCCCAGTACCAACTACTATTTCATTATCTGGAATAATAGGAGAACTTGCGTCAGTATCGTTTATCCAGTTAGTACCATCAAATTTTAATACCTGTCCTGTCGTAGGAGTTGTAAGAATGACATCAGATAATCCATCAAGAGTAGAAGAACCTCCACCACTGCCTGAGCCCGGCCAATAAGTCATTCTGGCGATAGTTCCATTATCAGCTATACCAAAAGGTTTATATATGGTAGTATCGGAAGATACCCTTGATTGGTTTATTTGTATGGAATCGCCCGAAAAGATAGAAACATATCCGGGTTGAAAAACTATACCCGCTTTTGTACCAAGAACTGAATTACCTGTACTTAGTTCTATGTATGTGGTGTCAATACCTAGGGTGCTGGTAGATCCGTATAGGCTATTAGCTTTTCGTATAGTAACTACAAATTCAGCAGCATCGTCACCCAAATCTGTTATGGAAAAATTCTGGGCATTCATATCAATACTACGGGGTGATGTCAAGGCACCGTTGGAAGTATATAAATTTGCAGCTACATATCCTTGGCTTCTCACCCATGCTTGGGTTCCTATAGTATCATTGTGTAAGTAACCTCTTACACTGTCTACCCTAAAGAATGTAGATTCTGCTCCTTGCTTCACCCCTGTGAAGTAGAATTGCGATGTTCGGTAAGTGTCATTAATATTCTGCCACTGCCAGGTAAGTTTAGCAGCAGGTTTATAAATAAACGAGGAAGTTTCTGCCAGGTATTCATCGTAGCCTCCAAAATTATTGGCCACTGTACCAGAACTCATGGCATAGTACTGATTGACTTTTATAGGAGT
>CBFGLD010000052.1:0-15989 GCA_965649495.1 uncultured Flavihumibacter sp.
CCCTAAACCAGGTCTTACTATGAAAAAAATCAAACTTATCGTGGCCGTTTTCGTGGCCATGTGTTTTACTGCCTGCCTCGAGATCACGGAAGAGATCACGCTCCACGCCGATGGATCCGGAGAAATGAATGTTACCACCGACATGAGTAAAATGGTGGAGTTGCTGAAAGGCTTTGCGGGTGAAGAGGACCTCCAGAAAGAAGAAATGAAAAAAGCGGTGGATACCACCATCTGGCTGCGCGACGCGCTGGACAGTGCGGAAAATATCGGTCCGGAAGAAAGAAGGCTGCTGCAAAACGGCAAATTACGCATGCAAATGAACTTCGACAGCAACCTGTTGAAGATGTATATCCAGAACCCCTTTACCAACATCAGTGATGCCAACAAGTTGAATACGGTGATCAACCAGAACGGGGTGATGGAGCGTGCCATGAAGGGAATGAACCAGGCAGATGAACAGCAGTCCGCCGCCCCCGGCACGGGCATCGACAAAATCGGCTCCATTTATGACATCCTTTTCACCAAGGATGGATACAGCAGGACGCTCAACAAAGCAAAATACGACAGCCTGATGGCAGACCCCAAGCTGGAGGAAATGAAGGGCATGATGGCCATGATGGATGAAGCCCATTACACCTTGCGTTTAAAGCTGCCGCGCGCCGCCAAAACGGTCAGCAATTCACGGGCAGTGCTGAGCGCCGATAAAAAGGAAGTGACCCTTACCGGTTCCATGACCGAGATGCTGGACAAACCCGAGATACTGGAAATCAAAGTAGCCTATTGATGAACGTTAGCAACTGGTTATACGGATATTTCTGCATTGCCCTGTTGCACCTGGTGGCCATAACAGCGGACCTTTCCTGGTTGTGGTTGCTGACCAAACCTTTACTGATGCCGTTGTTGCTGGCCGCTTTCCTGGAATCCACCCGCTGCAAAAAGAACCCGGCTTTTGCCGGGGGCGGCGAATGTAAAACAGCCACGCCCGCACCCGGGGCAGGGCCGGCAATGCAAACAGTGCCGGCAATGCGGATATTTCCGGCACTGCGGATGTTACCTGCATCACGGTTGCTGGTAGCGGTAGCGCTCTTTTTTTCGTGGCTGGGAGATGTATTCCTACTGAACAGCGGCGACCTTTATTTCATGGCCGGATTGGCATCCTTTCTGACGGCACATCTTTTTTATATATTTTTCTTCCTTCGCGTGCGGCGCCAGGCTGGTCAAGGAAGCAGTGGCCTTTTCACCCAAGGTTCCGATCGGAAGGTACCAACCAGTGGACTGAACCCGTGGGTCATCATTATGCTACTGGTCTACGTGGTCGTATTTTATTACCTTCTTTTTCCCCACCTGGCTGCTGCATTACGTTTTCCCGTGCTGGCATATGCAGTGGTGATAGCCCTTATGTTCATAGCTGCCTGGCATAGTTTCAGCAAACAGGCAGGAGTGATAATTGGCGCGGCACTGTTCATAGTGTCGGATAGCCTGCTGGCCGTCAACGCATTCGTCCGCCCCTTCGAATACGCATCTTTGCTAGTAATGATAACTTATATAGCGGCGCAGGGATGGATCGTAACGGGCGCGGCAGCCTGGCTGAACAAACAACAGCAAACCCAATACCAAACACAAACAGCATCGTGTTGATATGAAACAAACAGATTTTCTCGTGATAGGATCTGGCATTGCCGGACTCACCTATGCCATCAAAATGGCGGCCAGGTATCCTGATAAAAAAGTTACGGTTGTTACCAAGGCCGCGGCAGATGAGACCAATACCAAGTATGCCCAGGGTGGCATAGCGGGAGTAACCGATTTTGAGAACGACAGTTTTGAAAAACATATTGAAGACACCCTTATTGCTGGTGACGGATTATGCAATCCGCACGTGGTGGAGATTGTGGTGAAGGAAGGGGTTCAGCGAATCCGCGAGCTGATAGAATGGGGAGCCGTATTTGATAAGGATGCGGACGGCGACTATGCATTGGGTATGGAAGGAGGTCACAGTGAATACCGCATATTGCACCACAAGGATGTAACGGGCAAAGAAATAGAACGCACCCTGCTGGAAAAGGTCAAACAATATTCCAACATCGAGTTCATCAAACATTGGTTCGTAATAGAATTGCTGACGCAGCATCACCTGGGATACCTGGTAACCAAGAGTACGCCTGACATACAGTGTTACGGGGTATATGCACTGAATACGCATACTCACGAAATCGAAAAGATACTGGCCGGCACCACATTGCTGGCCACCGGTGGTAACGGCCAGGTATACCGCACCACCACCAATCCAGCCATTGCCACGGGCGATGGGGTGGCCATGGTGTATCGTGCCAAGGGGCGGATTGAAAACATGGAATTTATACAGTTCCACCCTACGGCCCTCTTTGAAGCGGGCAGCAGCGGCCAGGCATTCCTGATCACGGAAGCGGTAAGGGGAGATGGGGGCATACTCCGCAACAAATCGGGAGAAGCCTTTATGGAAAAATACGATGAAAGAAAAGACCTTGCCCCGCGTGATATTGTAGCCCGGGCTATCGACAGTGAAATGAAGATCACTGGTACCGACCATGTATTCCTGGACTGCCGGCATATGGATAAGGAAAAATTCATCCATCACTTTCCCAATATTTACGAAAAATGCCTGTCGGTCGGAATTGATGTCACCCGGCAGATGATCCCCGTAGCGCCGGCCGCACATTATAGTTGTGGCGGAATAAAAACCGATGAATGGGGTCGAACTTCGATCCGCAACCTGTATGCTGCGGGGGAATGTTCTTCAACGGGATTACACGGAGCCAACCGGCTGGCATCCAACTCATTGCTGGAAGCCATGGTATTTGGTCACCGTGCCTACGAAGATGGGGCAAAACACCATGTTGCACCGCTTGACCCCGGGGTCATCCCCAACTGGAACGCGGCAGGCACCACGGATCCGCGAGAAATGATCCTGATCACGCAGAGCCTGAAAGAACTGCAGCAGGTCATGAGTGATTATGTGGGAATTGTGCGTACCGACATCCGTCTGCAAAGGGCAATGAAAAGGCTGGACCTGTTATGGGAAGAAACGGAGCAATTGTACCAGGCTTCCACGGTATCACCCCAGCTGGCGGAACTCCGCAACATGATCTCGGTGGCCTTCCTGATCGTGAAAGGGGCGCAGTTCCGAAAGGAAAGCAGGGGACTCCATTACAATACCGATTACCCGGAAAAAAGCGACCTGGTGCAGAATATAGTATTATAACGATTAAAAAAATACCGTTTTTTTCTCCCCCCTCCGGGTTTGGACGGAGCAGGTTACCC
Organism: uncultured Flavihumibacter sp.; assembly: GCA_965649495.1. Classification (GTDB taxonomy): domain Bacteria; phylum Bacteroidota; class Bacteroidia; order Chitinophagales; family Chitinophagaceae; genus Flavihumibacter. Next base: position 3,301 of record CBFGLD010000052.1, read on the forward strand.
GGTTACATTTGCATCTATAAGAGATTAGAGCATGTATTACCTGGTGTATGGTTTCCTGTATCTGCTGTCACTTCTGCCCATGTGGGTATTATACCTGTTGAGTGATCTGGTGGCCTGGATCCTTTTTGATGTGTTCCGCTACCGGTATTGGGTGATCCGGATGAACCTGGGGCTGACCTTCCCGGAAAAAACAGAACAGGAGCGAGAAGATATCGCCGACAGGTTTGGGCGAAATTTTACCGACACCTTCCTGGAAACCCTCAAGTTGCTTTCGGCCAGCGACGATTTTATCCGCAGGCGGATGCCGGGAGATTACCAGGTTTTTGAAGCGCTCTATAAGAAGGGCTTAAAATGCCAGGTACACCTCGGGCATAATTTCAACTGGGAATTGGGCAACTTATCCTTCAGCCTGAACAGCAGCTACCAGATGCTGGGAGTATACATGCCCCTGAAGAACAAGGTTATGGACCGGATCTTCCGTAAGATCCGAAGCCGTACCGGGACCATTTTATTACCGGCCACTGATATGCGTCGCAGCATGATGCCCTATCGCGATACCCAGTACCTGCTGGGCCTGGTTGCCGACCAGGTACCCTCCAACCCGGAAAAAGCCTATTGGATGAATTTTTTCCATATGCCCACCGCGTTCATACCCGGACCGGAAAAAGGTGCCCGGGCAGGAAATATCCCGGTGGTATTTGTTCATATAACCCGGCAAAAAAGGGGCTACTATTACCTGCATGCCGAGTTAGTGACCGAAACTCCGGCAAACTGGCCGGAAGGAGAACTTACGGGTAGTTACCGTGATTTCCTGGAAAGAGTGATCCGTAAAAGTCCGGATATGTGGCTATGGAGCCATCGCCGGTGGAAAAAACCCTGGAAGCCCGAGTACCGTAACCAATGGAAAGATGTGCTGGTACCTCCCTCCCGTTCCATCAACCCTTACGTACCCCAAACCCGTTAAGAAACCAATACCCACCGGATCACTTGCAGCAAGTGATCAGCTTGCAGGATTCATCCTAAATACATATAAAATGAAACAGCAATGTAAAGTAGTGCTGGTGGACGATCATGTCCTCCTCCGAAACGGATTGGCAAAGGTTGTGAATAACAACGAAGGGTACTATGTGCTTTTTGAAGCCGACAATGGAAAGGATATGATCCAAAAGCTGGATCCATCGAATTTGCCGGACATCATCCTGATGGACGTCAACATGCCCGAGATGGATGGGTATGCCAGTACCAGCTGGATCAAGCGGAACTACCCGGATGTGAGAGTCCTGGCCTTGTCGATGTACGATACCGAAAATGCAATTATCCGTATGTTCAAGGCAGGGGTCAAGGGATACCTGATGAAATATGCCGATCCCCGTGAACTGGGAAAGGCCATGGACGCCCTTATGTTGAAAGGTTATTATTATACCGAGGTGGTAACCGGCAGGCTGATACATACCATCAACGGGTATGGCGACGACCCGGATGACAAAAATCCACTCTTATTATTAAATGATCGCGAAATTGAATTCCTCCGGTATGTATGCACCGAAATGACCTATAAGGAGATCGCCGGAAAAATGTTTCTGAGTCCACGCACCATTGACGGCTACCGGGATACCCTGTTCGAAAAATTAAACATTCGGACCAGGGTGGGACTCGTCACTTTTGCGATCCGCAACGGGATCTATATTGTTTAGTTCAGCTTGCTGACTTCCTTTTCCAGGGGTATTTTATTTTGCTGACGGATCGCCTCGAAACCGCCCTGGACCACGCGCAGGTTGTGGATGCCCTGCCGCTTCAAAAGGGAGGCTGCCAGAATGCTGCGTTGCCCTCCTCCACAGTGCAGGTAGAGATTCTGGTTTTCTTCAAAGTTGGCTATGGCGGCAAGGTCGGTTAATTCGGCCAGCGGCAGGTTCTGGGCATTTGCCACATGTGATTCTGTAAACTCGGCGGGATTGCGCAGGTCTACCACCACCAGCTGGGGATCGTGGGGAAGGTCCATTGCCAGTTCATCGGCCTCCACCTCAATGATCATATCCAGGGGCAAACCCGATTGCTGCCAGGCATTGAACCCACCGTCCAGCACCAGCATTTCACGGGTCCCCAATGCCAGGAAGCGATCTGCCACCCTGTTTTCCTCACCGGATGAAGTAACCAGGACGATCTTATCGCTGTTAACAGCATTTTCCACTGCCCATTGCTCGTATCGCCCGTCTGCCCCGATTCCGATGGCACCCGGAATAAATCCCCTGATAAATTCAGCGGAAGGCCGGGTATCGAAGATCGTTATATCTGAAGATTCCAGTAATGGGTGCAATGAATCAGGGGAAATGCTTTGCAGTGATGACATCATAATGGTGGTTAAAGAGACAAGAAAAGAGGTGACAAAAAAATAGCGGACCGAAGCGATCCGCTATCCGGTATGGTAGATCCAATTAGCTGATGATTTCTTCCACGCAACGACTGATCTCAATGATGCGCGGTTCGTTCAACTTGTAATAGATGAACTTCCCATCACGTTCGGTCTTTACAATTCCTGCCCTGCGCAAAATAGCGAGGTGCTGGGAGGCGACCGACTGTTCCAGCCTTAATCTTACATAGATTTCGGTAACGGTCAGCTTGTCGTTTTCTTCCAACAACTTCATTATCTGCTGGCGCAGTTTGTGATTCATGGCCCTCAGTGTAAGGGCCGCCTTTTTAACATGTAAGAAATCTACTTTCATTTCCGGGCCTTCTACCTCGTTTACCACTAGATAATTTCCTGCTACTGTACTCATGTGTGAAGATTGGATTTATGATTGTGTCGGGTTTGCCTTAGCCTTAACGCGCAAATTTACATTGCAATTTTTTAAAATGCTTCATGTTTTTGCTTTTACGGGGGTGTAAAAAGCTTTCACGTAAAAAGGTTCAGCATATGCTAAATCAGCAAACGCTTGCCTGTGGTACATTTCAGCGGCAAGTGAAGCCGCATCCCTGATAGAACTGTGGATATTTTCAAACACCGCCTGATCGCATTTTAACAAGCTTTTATATTTCCCGGATCCGTTGCCAAAAAAAAGCAAGTCATTGCTTTCCAGCCATTTATCAAATGAACCGGGTTCCAGAACCAGGGCGTGTGGTGGTTCCAGCTCTTTTGCTGCACCGTCGTAAACAGCGGTATATACTTCCATCCGGCGGGCATCGATCATAGGGCAAAGCAGCCGGCTGGTAGCCGTCTGTTTCATTGCGGCCCTGGCCATAATTTCCAGGGATCCCATCAATATCAGGGGCTTATCCAGTACATAACAAAGACCTTTAGCCGATGCCATCCCCACCCGCAGCCCCGTATAGGAGCCGGGCCCTGCCACCACAGCTATGGCATCAAGACTTTCCGGGGTGCGGTCCGCAGCTTGCAGGAGCTGCCGGATGGCTGGTTGTAACCAGGCAGCATGGTCCTGTTGTTTGGGATTAACGGTTTCTGTAAAGAGATCGTCCTGCGCCAGGCAGATCCCCGCTTCATCGCCAGATGTATCTATGGTTAATATGCAGGCCATTGTATCATTATTGTGCTGCCGCGGCCAACAGTGCCGGGGCAGGCTGGTATTCAGGAGCTGTTTCTGCCAGCTTTTGCAGCAAACCGGCAACACGGGAATGACCAATTTTTTCTGCCCATTCGAAGGGGCCGAAGGGATAATTGGTTCCCAATTTCATAGCGGTATCGATATCACTTTCGGAACTCACCCCTTCGCCCAATGCATAATAGGCCTCATTGATGATCATGGCTACGATGCGGGCCCGCACCATACCGGGAATATCAGGGGCTATGACAATATTCAGGCCACAGGAAAGGGCAAACTGTTTCACCACTTCGGGGATAGCACCTGTTGCAGTGGCCAGTTCCAGCACCGATTGTTGTCCGAAACCTTTCCACCCATTGAAACGGACCCAGTTGTTCCCGATCTCGGCCGTGGTAGAACCGACGGCATTTACCATGATCAAACCCCGTAAGCGGGCGAGTTGTTCCCTCCGGTCTGGAGTAGCCTCAAATTCACAGTCGATATACAAATCGGCACCGGCGGCAACAAAACTCTGCAGGTCGTGGAAATGGTGCACCTGCACGGGTTCGGCACAGGCCACTGGAAAAGGATCCTGCCCGGCATTTACCAGCAATGCAACAGAAAGGGGTGGAACAATCATTGCCAAAATTACAAAGCAATTATTTTTGCCGCATGGAAAAAAAGATCATCAATACCAGCAATGCGCCATCCCCTATCGGACCTTACAGCCAGGCCGTGATGATTGGCGACTTCCTTTACCTGAGCGGACAAGTTGGCATCAACCCCGTTACGGGTAACCTGGAGGCTACGGATGCAGCAGGAGAAACGGAACAGGTCATGCGAAACCTTAAAGCCGTGCTCACAGAAGCCGGTCTGGATTTCAGCAACGTGGTCAAGACTACGATTTTCCTGAGTGATATGAGCCTTTTCACAAGCGTTAACGAGGTATACGGCAAATTCTTCACGGGTGAATTCCCCGCCAGGGAAACCGTTGCCGTAAAAGGATTACCCCGGAACGTTAACGTGGAGATCAGCATGGTCGCCTGCCGGTAGAAGCGAACTGGTGGGAGCGGTTATTGTACCACTCCCAGTTCTTTTCCCACCCTGGTAAAAGCCTCAATTGCTTTATCGAGGTGCTCTTTTGTGTGTGCCGCACTGAGCTGTACCCGTATGCGGGCCTGGCCTTTAGGAACCACAGGAAAGAAAAAGCCGATCACATAAATGCCCTCTTCCAATAGTTTGGAGGCGAATTGCTGTGCCACTACTGCATCGTATAACATAATGGGTACAATCGGATGATCGCCGGGTTTGATATCAAAGCCGGCAGCCGTCATCTTTTCACGGAAATACCGGGTATTGGATTCCAACCGGTCGCGCAACTCGGTGGTTTCACTAAGCATCTCTAAAACCGCTATGGAAGCACCCACGATAGAGGGCGCAACCGTATTACTGAACAGGTAGGGGCGGCTGCGCTGGCGAAGCATCTCAATGATCTCTTTACGGCCACTGGTGAAACCACCGGATGCACCGCCCAGCGCCTTGCCCAGGGTACCGGTAATTATATCAACGCGTCCTACCACCCCACGGTATTCGTGCGTCCCCCTGCCGGTCTTTCCCAGAAAACCGGAAGAATGACATTCGTCGCTCATCACAATCGCATCATACTGGTCGGCCAGGTCACAGATCCTGTCGAGCTGTGCAATGGTTCCGTCCATACTGAAAGAACCATCGGTGACGACGATCCGACTCCGGGCACCGGCAGCAGCCTGCAACTGGACTTCCAGGTCGGCCATGTCATTGTGTTTGTACCGAAAGCGCTGAGCCTTACACAGCCGCACTCCATCAATGATGGAGGCATGGTTCAGCTCATCCGAAATGATGGCATCCTCAGCACCAAAGAGAGGTTCAAAAACGCCGCCATTAGCATCAAAGGCAGCAGCATATAATATGGTGTCTTCCGTTCCCAGGAAATCGGAAAGTTTTTTTTCCAGGGTCTTGTGAATATCCTGGGTGCCGCAGATGAAACGCACGGAACTCATGCCGTAGCCATGGGTGTCTATGGCCTGGTGGGCCGCTTCGATCACCTTCGGATGAGATGAGAGTCCCAGGTAATTGTTGGCGCAGAAATTCAATACCTGCCTGCCATTGACGGTGATCTCCGGTCCCTGTTCACTGGTGATGACCCGCTCCGACTTGAATAATCCCGCAGCCTTGATCTCTTCCAGTTCAGCAGCTATACGTTTCACGAAATGTTCATTCATCGAAAAGAATTTAGGGTGTAAAAATAGGAAAGAAAGAAAGCCCTTACCCGGAAACCGGAATCGATTGCATAATTATCATGATCCCTGGTTTTTAACTTTTTCTGCAGGTGACCTGTAACATGCCGCACCTATATTGCGTCCTATTCCTAAAACCTGGTCATGAAAATTCCCTCCTTCCTGAAAGCGTTCACTGCGCTGATGCTGGTAACCGTTACGTTTGCAGCTTACCATATCTATGCTTCCCATAAGTGGGTTCGGTCAGACAAGCAGCAGGAATGTACTCTCCGGGATACCGAATGTCTGGAAGAGAAAGAAGCGGGCAAAAATATTCCCTCGGCTACGGCGGGTTCCATAATATGGGATTCCTTCTCAGACAACCTGTTATTGGTATTATTTTGATCCCGCCTGGCTGCTGTGCGGCCAATTCATACCTGGAAATCAACAAACTAATTCAATAATCTGGCAATTCCACCACTCCCCCGGCAAGAACGGGGGATTTTTTTAGGCAGGCGTGTAACTTTGGGGGATAGCTGTCCGTACTACCTATAAACCATCCTGAAAAATTATTAGCAGAACTGTTTATGACTGAAAGGGAATACAATGAATGTGTGCGGCAATATGCAGATAATGTATATCGCTTCATCCTGAAAAACCTGAGGCACGAAGAAGATGCCAGGGATGTGGTGCAATCGGCATTCGAAAAAATGTGGCAGCGTAGGGAAGAGGTCGATTATGAAAAGAGTAAAAGTTATCTCTTTACGGTAGCGTACCACCAGATGATCGATCACCTTCGTAAAAACAAACGGGTCATGCTGAAAGAGAGCTTCAGCGAGCAGACCAGCGTCATCAATAAGCCCGTCAACAACCTGCGCAAGGTATTGGATGAAGCCCTGGCGCGGTTAAGCGAAACGCAGCGCAGCCTGGTTTTGCTGAAGGACTATGAAGGATATTCCTATGAAGAAATCGGCAGGATCACCGGACTCAGCGACAGCCAGGTTAAAGTGTACCTCCACCGGGCGAGAATACAACTGAAGAACTGGCTGGTGCGACCAGAGAATGTTGTTTAGAGAACACAAATGGAAACACAATGAAGATCAACAGAAATAATTACGAAACTTTTTTCCTGCTGTATGCCGACAATGAGCTGACAACAGAAGAAAAAAAATACGTAGACGATTTTGTAACACAGCATCCAGACCTGAAAGAAGAACTGGACATGCTGATGCAGACAATACTTCCCATAGAACCATCCGCATGCTTCCCTGAAAAGGAAAGTTTGTTCCGGACTACAGATACGGAAAGCCTGGTGAATATCACCAATTACGAAGAATGGTTCGTGCGCTATGCTGACGATGAATTAAGCAACGAAGAAAAGGCTGCAACAGAAATGTTTGTTTACAAGCACCCTGAATGCCAGGCTGATTTTGAATTGATCCAACGTACACGGCTTACCCCGGATATGAACATAAGGTTCACAGATAAAAAATCCCTGTACCGCCATGAGCAAAAAGAGACCAAACCCGTACTCATCAGCATGTGGTTCCGGTATGCGGTAGCTGCAGCGGTACTGGTAGCAGCAGGTATATTCTGGCTGCAAAACAAGGAAACAGAAAAAAATCCGGTAAACCCTGTAACTATTGCATCACGGGAATCGTTAAACGATAAGAAGATTACAGACGGAACAAAGGAAGAGCAGGAACTGAAAGCCAATGATGTTCCACCAACTACCGGGCACCAGGAAACGAAAGTTATGGAAGTAGTGGCTGGTAACGGACTGCAGGCCGGTAATGAGAAACCTAAGCGGAAACCCGCAGCCGGGAACTCTTACATCCCGGAAAAAATGGTGGTAGTGGATCAACCCAGGCAATTGGTGGCAGCAACAGATCAAAAGCAGATTGAACCCAAGAACCTGATTCCTCCGGCCATAACAGATGTTACCGTGAGTAATGGGGTTGATATAAGTGTGGCAGCAAACAAGTTGCCGGCAAAAACAGACAAGGTAATCCGGATAGTACCAGATGATAAACCCAATGTGGTTTATGCCAGCAACGCGGCACAGGAAGATTATATATTTGTCCCGACCCAGGACCTGGTAAGAAAAACACCGCTACGCGGGCTGCTCCGCAAAGCCGGAAGGTATATTGAACAAAAAAACCCCTTATCATCAGAACGCAGCCGGGGCGGTGTATTCACTGCTTCAGCGGAACAATAATCCATTTCATACGATAAATTAACGGATATGCTAAAGAATTTTATTTTCTTGGCCATGGCAAGCTTTACCTTTTATGGAGCGATGGCACAGACAGACACCACTAAACCCGCAGATGTTTCGGGAGACACCGTACGGATCGGCAATATCATTATCCTGAAAAATGGAGGTACCATGCCTTCCGACCAGGACAAGAATGTTACCATCAACATCCACTCACATCACAAAAAGTCATCGGTTAAAACCACCTGGTGGGGTAGCTTTGACCTTGGATTCAACAATTTCGTTGACAATACGGATTATGCAGGGGCAGAAGCCCAGGCGTTTGCACCCGGTGCAACCGGTGATTGGTTTAACCTGCGCAATGGAAAGTCCGTAAACGTCAATATCTGGATCTTCACCCAACGGCTAAACCTGGTTAAACACGTTTTAAACCTTAAATATGGTGCTGGCCTGGAACTCTATAATTTCAGATTTGAAGAAGATATCCGATTCACGAAAGATCCGCTGCGAATACAAATGGACGAGTCAAAAGAATACAAGAAAAACAAACTGGCGGCAGATTATATCACTATTCCCGTAATGCTTGATTTCAATTTCACCCCTAATAAGGAATACAATAAATCATTTGGAATTGCTGCAGGTATCAGTGGTAGTTACCTCTATGCCAGCCGGCAGAAATTTAAAAGCTCCGAAGATGGTGTGGAGAAAACCAAAGGCAACCTGGGATTGCGCGATTTCAAACTGGCATATGTAGGGGAAGTACAACTGGGCCCTGTAAAACTATACGGCTCCTATGCCACAAAATCGATGTATAAAAAAGGGTTGGATCATACGCCTTACGCCATCGGTATACGGATGAGCAACTGGTAGGAATTACCGGTTCCCAGGAACGCTGAAAGAGATTTCATAACAAATTAATGTGGCTGTCACCGCGCGTGACAGCCACATTTTTGTATATTGAAAATAAAAATTTGATACTATGAGCTATCCTGTAATTGATATTGAAGGGATCGGTGAAACCTATGCATCAAAGTTGGAACTGCACGGCATCCGTACCACGGATGATCTCTTACAAAAAGCCGGAACCAAGGCGGGAAGGGAAATACTGGCCGCTGGAACTGCCATTCCGGAATCACTGATACTCACCTGGGTAAATCACTCCGACCTTTTCCGGGTGAATGGAATTGCAGGGCAAACAGCCGAATTGCTGGAAGCCGCAGGTGTAGATACGGTGAAAGAACTGGCCACACGAAATGCTGAAAACCTGCATGCCAGGCTGGTGGAAGTAAATGAAAAGTTTGGGTTGTCCGGAAGGGTGCCTTCCGTAGAAATGGTTGAGGGAATGATTATTGCATCCAAAGCACTGGATCAAAAAGTTTTTCATTAGTCCATTCATCATTCAAAAAAAGAAAGCATGAAACAAATCGGAAAGGTTTTGCTGGGGCTGACGCTGGCCACTTCAGTGTTATTCACCGCATGCAAACCAAAAGACTCAGACATTGAGAAAAATGTCAGCACTGCCGTTGCGGGATACCCGGGCGTTAGTGTTACCGTTCAGGATGGGGTTGCCACCCTTTCCGGGGAGGTTGCAGATGAATCTACCAGGGCAGCTGTTGAATCAGCGGCCAAATCTGCAAAGGGAGTAAAATCTGTCAACAACAACCTGACACTGATCCCGCCACCTCCACCACCTGTTGAAATCAGTGCCGACAGCACTTTACAGCAAACTGTTGCCACCACCCTATCGCAAATGAACCTGGGGAAAGTGGTTGCTACTGTAAATGACGGTGTCATCACCCTGACCGGTGAGATCAAAAAAGCCGAGCTTCCCAACCTCATGCAAAAGCTCAATGAGCTGAAGCCAAAAAAGATTGAAAATAAATTGACCATCAAATAAACTATTCTACCATGGCATTACAGGACAGCAAATACAAGGCATTGGTGGATGCCGCCCAGTCCAAAGGGGTGAGCAACCTGCAAGTGCGGGAGCAGGAAGGTGTATTATATATAGATGGTACCACAGCCAGTAGTAGCGATAAACAGGAGCTGTGGGATCTGTATGAAACCCTCAACCCGGATTTCCGGGATTCGGACCTGGTGATGAATCTCCAGGTAGCAGAAGGCGCCGAAGAGACCTATATCGTAAAAAGCGGCGACAACCTAAGTAAAATTGCCAGGAAATATCCCGGCCTGAGCTGGAAGGACATTTACGAAGCCAATACGGATCGTATCAAAGACCCGGACCTGATCCAGCCAGGATGGGAACTCAAGATACCCCGTCAGTAAAAATTCCTGTTTGAGAATACTTACCTGTTAGCGCCCCGGGTTTTCCGGGGCGCTTTTGTTAACATTCTTCAAAGTTTTTCCACATCAAAAATAAATGGAGGTCTGGCAGCGTTTTTGAGGTTACCCTAGCGTAGAAGCGACCTAAAAAAATGAAAACCTATGCGCCTGTCACGAGTATCCGTATCCCTGATGCTTCTTTGTACCATTGGCCTGCTTTCTTTTTCAGGCCACCATTACCGCAGCATCCGGTACAACCGTTTGAACGGGGAACTGAATGGTACCCCGCGAATTCTTATCGACAAATCGGATTACGAATTAAGCATCTTTGATGATGAAGGGTGGTATGCCACCTACCCTGTTGTATTTGGGGAGAAGACCCTGGGTGACAAAATGTGGGAAGGAGACCGCAAGACGCCAGAAGGGGAATATAAGATCATTTCCAAAAGACCTCACGACAAATGGGGCCAAATCATGTTAATCGATTATCCTACCCAGGCAGACTGGGCCAAGTATAAGAACCGGAAATCCCAGGGAATAATTCCCAAAAATAAAGGGATTGGAAACGGTATCGGTATCCATGGGACCTGGCAAAGGGATGATATGGCGGTGGACTATTTCCAGAACTGGACCAACGGTTGCGTCAGCCTGAAGCGGAGTGAAATGACCGAACTCTATGAAATGATTCCGGTAGGCACCAAGGTGACCATACGGAAATGATTCAATGACAAATCAACAGCAAAAAGGGCCAGCCACCCCACAACTAATCTGGCCTAGTCCCTTCCGTTATAACTAAAGTTAGTGGTATCGGCAGTATTTTTTTGCGCGCCCGCCGAAAAAGTGCTCCAATAATTTAGCCATATCACAAATATGGCTATTTTTGTTTCGGCCTGAGTGGGTGCAATTTTACCCTGCACTTATTTCTCATGCAGTAATTGATCCATCTTCCTTGTTGAAAACACCTATCCTGTTCAATTCCTTTGAGGAGCCTGCCTCTTGTTTTCAACAAACCACATTTGTATTCAAAAATCAATTACTCTACCATGAGAAAACTTGTACACTTAACCTTATTGGTGCTCCTTTCTACTGCTACTGCAAAAGCAGCAGATAAATACTGGGTTGGCATTAATGATAATTTCCAACAGAACAACAACTGGTCCTTAACACCAGGTGGCCCGGGCGGTGCAGGGTCACCGGGTGCCAATGATGTTGCAGTATTTGATATTGCCTCCAATGGCTTCAACTCAATAGTAACGATAAACGGAGGTCAAAACCTGCAGGGTATCCGGATTGATGGGTACGAAGGCATTATCGTACTCACAACCAACGGCACTAAAAACCTGACTGGCTTTTTATCAAGTGGATTGCCTACTTCCATTCAGATGAATAGTGGAATTGTGCAGATTCAGGGAACCCTTAATGCAACCGGCAGTATCGTTATGGCCAATGGGGGAATTTTGCAATCCCAATCCATATTAAACGTAGGAGGCAGTATTATTTTGACTGGGGGTGGCACTATTTCATTGGGCAATAATTCCACAACTACATTAAACGGGAACCTGACAGTTGATTTTGACAATGGTTCTGTATTAAACGGCAATACCCCGATTGTTGGACAAACAGGAAGTACCTTCATCTTTAATAATAACGGCCTTACTCCTGCATTGGTTTTAGGAAATGCCAGCGGCACTACCGGGATTAACTTATACAACGTTATCATTAACAATATTGCTCCCGGAAATGATGAAACTTTGGTTTCCACCAGCGACATTATGCAAGTAAGAGGTACCCTTACATTACAAAATGGAAGAGTAAACGGGCTGGGGATCGGAAATTCAATCGGAAAAATCAGGGCTTTAGGAAACATTGTAGCAACTGCTGGCTTTTTACCCTCCAATGCGCAACTGGAGCTTGGTGGAAGCACCAATCAAACCCTGACTTTTGATGCTTCGGTACAAAGCAATTGGGACGGTAATATTATTATAAACAAAACCGGAACCCCAACCGGTAGTGTAACACTTAATTCTACGATATTTCTGGATCAAAATGGTCAAACGGTTACATTCACCCGTGGTTTAGTAAACACCGGAACCACAGCTACCGGAATTTTACTACAGTTCGGTGATGGAGTTACCGTATCTGGCGCTAATAACAGTAGCTATGTAACTGGCCGGGTTTCCAAAACGGGTACCAGCGCATTCACCTTTCCGATTGGCGATGCCGGATTCTATGCCCCGCTACACATAGGTGACGACAATTTTGCAGATGCCTTTGAAGAAGTTCGCACTTATCATGCATTATACCGCCGCCAAAATCCGCAACTGACCTGGCCCAACACCAACCAGCCGCCGGTATTTGGCAACCCGCCCCAGCCCTATCACCTCAGCGAGCAGGAATATT
>CBFGLD010000053.1:0-15601 GCA_965649495.1 uncultured Flavihumibacter sp.
CATCTGTCAGCTTTTCTAGCAACGTGATCCTTCTTTCCGCATTGGTCATAGTTCCCGATTTCTCTGCCCAACCGGCTGCGGGCAATACAACATCCGCATAGGCCAGGGTCTCGGGTTTTCGGGAGATATCCTGTACCACAACAAACTTCGCGTTTTTCAGCGCCGCCTCCGCCCTTCTCACATCCGGCAGGCTCACAAGCGGATTGGTACCCATTATCCAGATCGCCTTTAACCGCCCATCCTCCAGCGCCTCAAACATTTCTGTCGCTGTTAGTCCGGGGATGGGACTGAGTTTCCCGCCTCCCCAGTATTTTTCCACTTCCTCACGATGACGCTCATCCGAGAGATCCCGGTGTGCCGGTAACATATTACTCATACCCCCTGTTTCCCGCCCTCCCATGGCATTCGGCTGGCCCGTAAGCGACAAGGGTCCTGCTCCCGGTTTACCAATCATTCCCGTGATCAGGTTCAGGTTGATCAGGGAAAGATTTTTGTCCACTCCAACCACACTTTGATTTAACCCCATAGTCCACATGGTGATGAATCCACTGGCACGACCGATCCATGCCGCGGCACAACGGATATCTTCTGCCTCCACCCCACAAACCAGCGCTGCCTCTTCCACGGTCCGCGCAAACACCTTATGGCAATAAGCTTCAAATCCTTCGGTATGATTCCGGATAAAGTCATCGTCTGCATAGCCTTCTTCCACCAGGCAGCGGCCGATGGCATGATGTAGGGTGATATCGGTACCCGGGTTCACCTGCAGATGGATATCGGCCTGCCTGCTGGTGGCAGTTTTACGGGGATCACTCACAATAATTTTCAGGTCCGGATTGGCCGCCCTCGCCGCTTCCACCCTTCGCCAAAGGATAGGGTGGCACCAGGCGGGATTAGCACCTGCAACAAACAGGCAGTCGGCTTGCTCTATATCGTCATAGGACACGGGTACAATGTCCTCGCCCAGGCTCATCTTATAGGCCACCACAGCAGAACTCATGCATAACCTGGAATTGGTGTCTATATTATTGGAGCCAATAAATCCCTTCATCAGCTTGTTAACGACATAGTATTCCTCGGTCAGACATTGCCCCGACGCATAAAAAGCAACGGAATCCGAACCATATTTTTTTATCAGCGCACCAAACACCGCAGCCGTGCGCTCCAGGGCAAGGTCCCAGGATACCCGCTGCCGCGGATGATTAGGGGCAAATCGCATTTCGGGATACAACAACCTGTCGGAACGGTCATTGAGTGTGTGGTGCAGGTTCATACCCTTGGAACATAACATCCCTTTATTAACCGGGTGTGACGGGTCTCCTTCAACGGTTATGGTTCCACGTTCATCCTGGTGTACCAGGATGCCGCAGCCTACACCGCAATAACAACAAGTAGTTCGTTTGGTGTTGACCATAATAGTAGTTTATGCCCGGATGGCTGTTACCAATTCTCCCTTTGTCACTGCATTTTGTTTCCGGGTTAAAAGGTGTACCCCCAGTATTACCAGCCCAACCGTAAATACACCGGCACCTAAATAGAAAAATGCGGCTGAATAGGGTAATGCCTTGAATAGAAATCCAATGACCATCGCACCGATATTTCCTCCCGCACCAACAATTCCCGCAACACTGCCCACCGCACGGGCGTTCACAAAAGGCACAATACTATACGTGGCACCATTGGCCATCTTTAAACAAAGGCCGAAAAAGAACATCAGGAATATCGCCATGCCAAGGGCCCCGGCTTTTGCAAACAATACAATGCCCAGCCCCTCCAGCAGCAACAGGATGATGAGCAGGTTCACCTTTCCGCCAAAACCAAAACGTTTGCCCACCTTGTCGGATACAACACCCCCGATTGCGCGTGCAAATATGTTGAGCCAACCAAAAATACTGGCCAGCAACCCCGCCATAATGAGACTGGCCTTATAATCATCGTGAAAAAAAGATGCAGCATAATTATCAACCGTTATCTCCACCCCAAAACAGGCAGCATACGCAATGGTCAATATCCAGGTCCGGTAATCACGGGCGGCCAGTAGCAGGGTGTTTTCTTTTTTCCCTGCAGGATTGCGATCAAGGTCCTCGAAATTTCCGGCCGGAGTATCTTTCGTATAACGGTAATACAGGAACGCCATCAACAGCAAAAGTATACCGGGCACCACCATTGCCAACCGCCAGCTATCTTCCTGGCTCACCCATCCCATTGCCACCATACCGGCAGCTATTAATGGCATCATGATCTGCGTTGCCCCGCCGCCTGTATTGCCCCAGCCTCCGGCTACAGCGTTTGCAGTGCCCTTGATATTGGGAGCAAACATAACGGAGGTATGGTACTGTGTCAGCACGAACGATGCCCCTATAACACCGATAGCTAACCGAAATATAAGGAAACTGGTATAACTGTTACTTAATCCGATCAGCATTACCGGGATGGAACACACTACCAGTAAGGCGGTGTATGTTTTCCTCGGGCCCCAGCTATCGCAGAGCTTTCCAATGGCCAGGCGGGCCATGATAGTGGCTGAAACCGCTGCTATGCCGATATTTCCCTTCTGCGCTTTCGTCAGTTGCAGTTGTTCGCTTATTATTGGCATCAGCGGTGCTATCCCAAACCAGGCAAAAAAGCAGACAAAAAATGTTAGCCAGGTAATGTGAAAGGTTTTCATCTGTACCCCTTTCAGGCTGAATATTTTCAATGTTTCTAATGGTTGGTGGTTGCTTGACATCTTAATTATTTTTGATGGTTAATAATTTTCAAGGGGCAGGTAATTACTTAAAGAAATATTCCGGCCGGATATTGATCGATAGATAGGTCCAGCCTCCCGTATTGCGGACCTGTGCCGGATGGCTGCCTTTGGCATATGCCATGGATTCCCCGGCGCTCATCAGGGCTAGCCCTAACTCCAGGGAGGTATATTGATTGACCGCCAGGCTGCCAACAAGATCCAATTCCGTGCCCAGGTATTTCTCTACCTGCTGTCCGCTGGCATTGTATTGTTCTCCTTCCAGCCGGAAGAGGTGAACATCTGCGGAAGCAGTAAACCGCTTACGCTTACCCGTATACGTTGATTTGAGGTAATAATCATTCAGGCCTCCAACCGGAGATCCGGTGCCGGCATAGAAATAGTCCATCAGCCCCCAGAATTTATGCGGGGTACCATATAAGGGATCAAATCGCTCCGACATTCCGGCTTCGGTAGATCCATCGTTTCCGGAAAGCTGGTCCCACCCCGCGGAATAGGTCATCCTGCCGCGCGACCAGCTGAGTAACAGGGTGGTCATGTACGCACGCAGGTCCAGCCCATCCTTGTCTTTACCACCCTGGTACCAGGCACCCGCCTGTAACTGCAACCCGGTATTTTTTCCCAGGGTTCTATTCAACTGGAATCCCGTTGTGATCCTGCTGTTCACACCTTTTACATCGAACCTCCTGCCATAGATATAACCGGTATCGGTACCGGCCACATGTAAAACAGAATCCGTGCGATACCGTCCAAAATGATCTGCAAATACCAGTATTGCCACCCGGCTGCTCTCCCATTTTCGGGCAGCATACAGGAACTGCATGGCTTTGTAAGCCTGGTTCAACCCATTGGTGGAAGGCTGTGAGGCCAAAGCGGGATTACCATACTTCCCACTCCATCCATCACTTTTGGTCAGGGGTACCAGTCCGGGCGGGGTAGGCGCCAGGTTTCCCCTGCTATCTTTCACATAGGGATGTACGTTAGCCGGCGTGTATGTGGTGCCGTTATAGGAAAACGCATCAGTATGCTGGTTGAATGCAAGGCCCGCATCCCCCTGCCAGCCCTGGTGGTTTAACCGGAATAACAAGGCATCATGCCGCCTCCCCTGTTGCAGCCAATCGAGGCTTCCCAGCAGTCGCTGGTCATCGTACACCAACTCCTGCCGCCCCAATTTTATACTAAAATAGGCTAACCGTGACCGTTTGATGGTGCTGTCGCTTTTGTCTGCCAGTATGATCTCTGCCCATGCCTCATGCGTGCCAAGCCGGTTACCATCGGCATTGCTGATACTCCCTGCATCCTGTCCCCAAACCCTGACATCCTGGAAACTGTATTGCATGACCAGTCTCGGCATTTTATAGCGAAGGGAGATCCGGCTCCTTTGTGACAGAAATGCCGCGGCATTGGAACCTTTCACCGGTAAAGCGCCTACCCCATTCCGTAACTCGGCTCTAATGCGCACCTGCGGTACCAGGCTGAGCTGCGCCGGCGCCACCAGGGCCTGCAGGCACAGCAACAGCCCTAACACCGGTAGTATCATTTTTTTCTTATTGCTCATCTTGTTTGGTTTTGGTTAGGATGGCATTCAGACGCCTATATAGACCCTATCATCTTCCACCTTCACCTGGTAGGTCCTGATGGAACAACTTTCATCATTGAGGCACTCACCGGTTTCCAGTGAAAAGGTCTTTTTATGAAAGGGACAGGCTACTTTGGGGATTTCACCCTGGGTTCCTATCATACCGCGACTGAGAGCCATCTGTTGCCGGTGCGGACATTCATTCTGCGTGGCATACCAGGCATGGAGGCGTGAAAAATGAAAGAGCGCGATTTGCTGGTCTCCTATCTTAACACAAACCCCGCCATTTTCCGGAACTTCCGAAACGCGGCAGGCATAGGCCCAGGTGTTTACATTCTCTGTGATCATGAACGTATTAATTTTGAAGTTTGAAAAGGGATGGGGCAGGACTCCCCATCCATGGAGGACAAACAATCGTAAGTATTGACCAGGGAGACTATTTCCAATCGGCGGCGCGCTTCTGGTCGCGCATGGATTCAAATTGTATGGAAGGGTCTTTTTCTTCCGGCGCATTTACAAAATGGGAGAACCGCTTGCGGATCTCGGGATTGGATACCGCTGCCTTCCATTCGCATTCGTATTGATCTACCAGCACCTGCATTTCAGCTTCCCATTGGGCACACATACCCAGGCTGTCGTGAACCACCACATTCCGGAGATAATCGATGCCGCCTTCCATCTTATTCAGCCAGGTAGCAGTGCGGGCCAGTGGATCCGCGGTTCGTATATAAAACATCAGGAAGCGGTCGATGTAACGAAGGCAGGTTTCACTGTCCAGGTCGGTGGCCAGCAGCACCGCATGCTGTGGCTTGGAACCTCCGTTTCCGCATACATATAAGTTCCAGCCTTTTTCGGTGGCAATAATGCCGAAATCCTTGGATTGGGCTTCCGCACATTCACGCACACAACCACTCACCGCGCTTTTTATTTTGTGGGGCGCCCGGAGACCACGATACCGCTCTTCCACCCGGATAGCAAAACTAACGGAATCGTGTAGCCCAAACCTGCACCAGGTACTGCCCACACAGCTTTTTACCGTACGCAGCGCCTTGCCATACGCATGCCCGCTTTCAAAGCCGGCAGCAATCAACTCCTCCCAGATATTGGGAAGATCCGACAGGTGCGCCCCGAACAGGTCGATCCGCTGTCCACCTGTTATCTTGGTATACAGGTTGTATTTTTTGGCGACCTCCCCGATCACGATCAGCTTATCCGGACTGATCTCTCCGCCCGGAATCCGTGGCACGACGGAATAGGTGCCGCCTTTTTGGATGTTCGCCAGGAAACGGTCGTTACTGTCCTGCGCCGTGGCATTGCCCCTGGACAGGATCATCTCACCCCAGAGACTGGCCAGTATGGAAGCTACCGCAGGCTTACAGGTTTCACAGCCATGACCGCTGCCCAACTTATCCAGGACAGCATCAAAGGATCGCAGGTCATGGATCCTGGCCAGGTCAAAGAGTTCTTGCCTGCTGTACTGGAAATGCTCACACAAAACATTGCGCACATATTTACCCTGCTGGTGGAGCGTCAGGCTGACCAGGTCTTTGATCATTGGCATACACCCGCCGCAGCCACTACCGGCCCGCGTACATTTTTTCACCGCTTCGGCCGTTTCGCAACCCGCTTCCGTTACCGCCCTACAGATGGCTGCCTTGGTAATGCTCTCACAACTGCAAATCAAGGCATCATCCGGTAGTGAGCTAACTCCCGATCCTCCATCCTGTCCGCCGCCGCGGGCGCCCAGGATCAGCTCTTCCGGGTGGGGCGGTAAGACCAGTTTATTTTTAAAGGTCTGTAGTAAGAAGTTGTAGGCCGATGCCTCTCCTACCAGGATACCACCCAGGAGTTGTTTTCCATCAGCACTAATATTGATCCTTTTATAAATGCCTGCCAGGGAATCTTCCACCAGGATGCTTCGCACCCCTTCGCCGCTGATAAAAGGATCGCCAAAACTGGCTACGTCGGTTCCGATCAGCTTGAGCTTGGTACTCATGTCAAATCCCGGGAAAACCTTCTCACCTCCCTGCAGTTGCTGCACCACCACTTCGGCCATCTCGTACCCCGGGGCTACCAACCCGTAGATCATTCCCTTATGAAGGGCACACTCACCGATGGCGGATATGTTTTCATCGGCTGTTCGCATCCGGTCGTCTACCACAATGCCGCCCCGCGGACCCACCGGAAGCCCGCATTTTTGTGCCAGCTCGTCCCTCGGTTTGATACCCGCTGATATCACCAGCATATCCACCGACAGGGAGTCGCCATCGGAAAACCGCATCGCCCGGATGGTATCAGCGCCCTCAATTTCACTGGTATTTTTGTTGGTATGGATCTTCAACCCCAGCGCTTCCAGGCGCGTGGCCAAAATGGCGGCACCCGCATCATCCACCTGCCGGGGCATGAGCCGCGGGGCAAACTCAATTACATGCGTTTGCCGGATGCCCAGGTCCAGCAGCGCCTTGGCAGCTTCCAAACCCAGCAACCCACCCCCGATCACCGCCGCCTTTCGCGCCCGGGGAGCCCAATTGGTGATGAGTTCCAGGTCCTCAATGGTGCGATAAATGAATACCCCCTGCTTTTCTACACCGGGAATAGGGGGAACAAAGGCCGAGGACCCGGTGGCTAAAACCAGGTGATCGTAATCCACCGTTAGCCCGCGATGCGATCTAACCTGTTTTTTGCCACGGTCTATGCTTACTACGGGATCAGAAAGGTGTAGCGTGATCCCATTTTCCTGGTACCAGGACGCTGGAGCCAGCTCCAGGTCGCTGGCCGTTTTTCCGGAAAAATATTCGCTTAGGTGAACACGGTCATATGCAGTGCGGGATTCCTCCCCAAAGACCGTTATCTGTATGCCGCCCGGAGCAAAACTTGCTACCAGTTTTTCACAGCATTTGTACCCTACCATTCCATTGCCAATAATTACGATCCTCATACGATGATGCTTTTAAGTTAGTCAATCTCGTTTCGGACATACGGCAAACAATCGTATTAAATAATACTACATGTAATGTTTTATTGGCAACAGCAATCGTAATTATCGTTTCAAATATTGTCTACATCATAAATTTAGGAATTATTTCATAATTTTCAATACATGACGGAAATATATTTTCACATAACAAATAAATGCATATAGCTTATGGCAAGGATTTACCTGGTGGGTGCCGGCCCCGGCGATCCCGAACTCATCACCCTCAAAGCGCTGCGCATCCTCTCTTCTGCTCCTGTTATATTATATGATGCACTCGCCAGTACCGACCTATTAAACCATTGCCCCGCCGGCAGCATCAAGATCTTTGTAGGTAAACGCTACGGCTGCCATGCCCTCTCCCAGCAGGAGATCAATCTCCTCATGATCGAAAAGGCCCGCCTCCACGGCACCGTGGTGCGACTCAAAGGGGGGGATCCCTTTGTTTTTGGCAGGGCCCAGGAAGAAATAGAAGCTGCCCGCGCAGCCGGCATCGCCGTAACAGTCATCCCCGGAATTTCCAGCGCCCTGGCGGTGCCCGCTTCCCGGATGATACCCCTCACCTGCCGCGGCATCAGCGAAAGCTTTTGGGTCACCACGGGCACCACCCGAACCGGTGAACTGTCCCCCGACATCAAACTGGCCGCTCAATCTTCCGCCACTGTCATCATTCTCATGGCCATGAGCAAGCTGGAAGCCATTATGGAAACCTTTGCAGCTAACGGTAAAGCCACTACGCCGGTTGCCATTATTCAGGATGGAACCACCCCACACGAAAAAATGATCACCGGCACCGTTTCCGATATTGCCTTCCGGGCACAGCATGCCGGCCTCAGCAACCCCGCCATTATCATGGTTGGGGAAGTTGTGGCCTTGCAGGACCCGCACCTACGGCAAAGCCTGGCCGATTTGGCTTATATTAATCCGGATGAAACCGAGCAAGCACAACTGCAACCTGGATAGCTGTTTTTTTTGCAAAGGATGCCTTCCGGAATGGAAACCTGCCATTGCAGCTAATAAAAGCAGCTATACCTTTAAAAAAGGGGAGACCATCTTCCGGGAAGGCGATAAAGTGGATGGCATCTATTTTATTGAAAAAGGGCTGGCCAAAGTGCACATGAAGTGCGACCAGGATAAAGAACTCATCCTTCGTTTTGCCAAAGACGGCAACATCATCGGCCACCGGGGACTGGGCAGCGACGAACGCTTCCCCGTTTCCGCAACCGCACTGGAAGCAACCACAACCTGCTTTATTCCAATCAGCTTTTTCCTGGCAACCCTTCGCGTTAACCACCAGTTCACCTTTGACCTGATGCTTTTTTATGCCCGCGAACTGAAAGATTCGGAAAGAAAAATGCGTAACCTTGTTCATATGCCCGTAAAAAACAGGCTCGCATATGCATTGCTGTTCCTGCACGATAAATTTGGTGTCGACACCCAGGGATGGGTAGACATCAGGCTTGCCCGGCAGGACATTGCTTCCTTTGCAGGCACTACCTACGAAACCGTATTCCGGACACTCCAGGAATTTACCAACAGCAAATGGCTGGAAACGGATGGAAGGTCCTTCCGCATCCTGAACACCGGTGCTTTGCAATCCCTCGCAACCATGCAAGACCACTAGGCTGCCAGCCTCGAAACCAGCACCGCATATGGGTCCTGCTTCAGCAAAACAGTCATGGCTGCATACAGCTCCGGAAGCTCATGCCGCAGGCGTATCGGATTCTCAAAAAACACCTCCACGCTCACCGCCCAGAATTCATGGTAATTCGTTGCAGCATACTCGCCCAGTATGGTGCGCCGCCCTCGTTGCATTTCCTGGTATACCGGCCGCGCCACCTTGCTGAAATTCAAAAACTCTTTCTTGAAATGCTTGTCCTCGTCCGTCTTGGTCACAAAATTCACATAAGCCAGCGCATGGGCCATCTCATGCAGCCCCACATTGCTGCTGTCGTGCGCACTCCTGATCCCGGCAAGAAAATTATCCCAGGATAAATAAATGCCCGAACTGTCTACATGCCCCATGAAAGGCAGTGAATAATACCCGTAATGATAATCGTGCTGGAGTACATAGATGTCATAGAAATAGTTTAGTGAAAAATTCTCAAGTCCCAGGGTCAGTTGCGCAGCGGTGGCACTGATCAGTATCGGCATTTCTTCCGACTGCTGCACCCCTACGTAATGGAACTTTTTGGAGCGGTAAAACAAATAGGTACGCAATAACCATTTTTGCTGGGTCTCCTCATCCACCTTGTTGAAATAGCGGATATTGGAGGCAATAAGTTTGCGAAAGAATGGTTCGTGCGTTTCAAACCCTCTTCTCCTGCGATACAGCAGGATCTTTTGCAGGCGGCCATGCATTACATCAAATGCAAAGATGATACAGAACACCAGCAAACAAATGAAAACGATTTCCATAAGGTCTTCTTTTTGGTGAAGAAAATCGACATCAGTAATGCTGGTTAGACACAGTTATGGATGCTACATGGCTTTTCGGAGGAATAGGGAACACGGATTAAGGTAGAGATGAGAGGGTGCAAATCTGGTATAACTGAGATCCGGTTACAAGTTACCAATACTATTTGAACTGAGAAAGCAAAAACTAGATTTTAACGCCGTCTTCGTAGAATTACGATACGTCATTTACCCACATACGGGTTAACTCCAGCGGGTCCTGGTTCAGCAATGCACAAAATGCATCATAAAGCGCCGGTTCCGCTACGCGGAAAACAAGAGCCCTTTCAAAAAACGCTTCCATCGATACGGCCCAGAACTCATGAAAATTACCCGCTGCCTGCGGAGGCAGAAAACCGACTCCCCCGTTTTTCAGGTTTTCAAAACGGGAGCCGCCACCCGCACAAATTTTCTGAAACGTTTGCGAAACCGGCGATCATGTAAGGAGTCCCCATACTGCGTGGTATAGGTGAGTGCGTGTGCCAACTCATGGATACCTACATTGTGTCCATCCGTATAATCCCGGTACCCCTGTACAAAATGCTCCCAGCTTAGAAATATCCCCTTCCGGTTTACATGCCCTTCATAAACGGAAGGGTTACCCCGCCAGTGATACGAGGTATTGGCAATATAGATGTACTCAAAAAAATCAAAGCTGAAATCTTCCAGGCCAAAACTGACCTGAATCGCAGCGGCACTTACCAACAAGGGGATAACGGGATCCGGCTGCACCCTCACATATTCAAATTTCTTCCCATCAATAAATTGCAGCACCCGGTCCAGGAACCGATCCCGGTTTACCTGTTCCAGCCCCCCGTAATAACTGTTGTATTCCAACAACCAGCGATGGTATTCTTTCATGGGTATAGTTTACCTTTGCCCCTCATATAAAAGACCGAAAATAGAAATCTCTATGTATAGATCCCATACTTGTGGAGAATTAAGGGCAAGCAATCAACAGCAGCAAGTTACCCTGGCCGGGTGGGTACAGACCGTCAGGAAATTCGGCAGCATCACCTTTATAGACCTTCGCGACCGCTACGGCATTACGCAGTTATTGTTCGGAGAAACCCTCAACCAGCAACTCGACGAGCAGCCCCTGGGCCGCGAATTCGTGCTGCAGGTGACCGGCACCGTGGTAGAACGCACCAACAAAAATCCCAATATCCCAACGGGCGACATTGAAATAGACGTTCAGTCTTTTACCATTCTGAACAAAGCCGCTACCCCTCCTTTCACCATCCAGGACGATACCGACGGCGGGGATGACCTCCGCATGAAATACCGCTACCTCGATCTTCGCCGCAATGCTGTAAAACGGAACCTCGAACTGCGCTATGCCGTTAACCGCTCCGCCCGCAACTACCTGCACGAGAACCATTTCATGGATATCGAAACGCCTTTTCTGATTAAAAGCACCCCGGAAGGTGCCCGCGATTTCGTGGTGCCTTCCCGCATGAACCCGGGGCAATTCTATGCCCTTCCGCAAAGCCCGCAAACCTTTAAGCAATTGCTGATGGTCAGCGGCTACGACCGCTATTACCAGGTCGTGAAATGCTTCCGCGATGAAGACCTCCGGGCCGACCGCCAGCCCGAATTCACACAGATCGATTGTGAAATGAGCTTCGTGGCACAGGAAGATATCTTAAATATGTTTGAGGGACTGATCAAGCGCATCTTCAAAGATGTAAAAGATATCGACTATACAGAACCGGTAGCACGCATGACCTGGAACGATGCCATGCTGCGATACGGTAATGATAAACCCGATATCCGCTTCTCCATGGAACTGCATAACCTCAAAACCATTTTTGAAGGGCAAACCGGAAACCTGGCAGCCATCAGCCTCTTTGAGAACAGCGGCTTCAAAATCTTCAGCGAGGCCGAAACAGTGCTGGCCATCTGCGTTCCGGGATGCAGCGACTTTACCCGCAAACAAACCGATGAACTTACCGATTGGGTGAAACGCCCGCAGATCGGCATGAATGGACTGGTATTTCTGAAATGCAATACCGATGGGAGCTTTAAAAGCAGTGCCGATAAATTCTTCGACGAAGAAAAACTCAAAACCCTGGCTGATCTCTGCGGCGCCAAAGCAGGCGACCTGGTATTGTTCCTGGCCGGCAGAGAAGAACGCACCCGAAAAGCCATGAGCGAACTCCGGCTGGAAATGGGCCAGCGACTGGGACTCCGCCGCAGCGATGAATTCAAACTCCTGTGGGTGCTGGACTTCCCGCTGTTTGAATATGCCGAGGAGGAGAACCGTTGGGTGGCACGACATCACCCCTTCACCTCTCCCAAACCGGATCATATTGCCATCATGATCAACAACGACCCGGTAATCAGCGATGCTACCAATTACCTGCAACACCCCTACGCCAATATCAAGGCCAACGCATACGACATGGTATTGAACGGTAACGAGATCGGTGGTGGCTCCATTCGTATCTTCCAGCGGGAACTGCAGGAAAAAATGTTTGACGCCCTTGGCATGAGCAAAGAAGAAGCCCGCCACAAATTCGGGTTCCTGTTGGGCGCCTTCGAATACGGCGCTCCGCCGCACGGCGGCATCGCTTTCGGCTTCGACCGCCTCTGCGCCCTGCTCGGCGGCTCGGAAAGCATCCGCGATTTCATCGCCTTCCCCAAAAACAACAGCGGGCGCGATGTAATGCTGGATGCCCCCGCCGCCATCGACGACAAACAACTGCAGGAACTGCAGATTTCTTTAGGTGTCTGACACATGTTCGGAGGACGTCCGGACGTCCTCCGAACGGAACGTCCTCCGAACGTCAATACGTAACCATGACCTTTTACAGAATCCTGACTTACCTCATCTTCGCCATCGGCGGTTTCATGGCACTCATGACCCTTACCATGCTGATGGCCGCACTGGCCAACCCCGTCCTGCTGCTACCGGTTTTCCTGGTAGCCTGCGTGGTATTGTACTCGTACAGCAGCTGGAGATTCCTGACACGCGGAATCGACGCAAACCGCTATTGCAAACCCTCCCTGCGAGACCTCATCAAAGTGAACGGGTACGGCACCATGGCATTCGCCATCATGACCGCCATGCAAACCTTTACCCTCATGATGCAGCCCGCCATGCTGAATGATATCATGGAACAGGCGCTGGCCATGCAGCAGACCTCGGGGGAAGGGATGGAAGACTACATGATGAAATTCATGCACTTCCTCCTGCGCTTCCTGCTGGTGTATAGCATCGCCCTCATCATCCATGTCTTTATGACCTTCCGGTTGCTGCGCCAAAATGCCGATGCATTCCTGCAGCCTCCCGGCGATCAATCATGATTCTTCTGATCCAAAACCAACACCCGGCTTCACCAGACGGACCTGCTCAGCAAAACTGCAGCCTTCCTATCTTCGCAAACAATTAGTGAATAATGGCAGCACCACTGGCAGAAAGACTCAGGCCGGCATCGCTGGACGACCTGATCGGGCAGGAACACCTGACCGGAAAGGGCAGCATTTTGAGGAAGGCCATCGGACAGGGCAATGTTCCTTCCATGATTTTATGGGGGCCACCGGGAGTAGGAAAAACCACTATCGCTAACATCATTGCACATACGCTGGAATCTCCGTTTTATACACTCAGCGCCATCTCCTCTGGTGTAAAGGAGGTACGTGAAGTCATAGAGATCGCCAAACAACAAGACCGGGCGATCCTCTTTATTGATGAAATTCACCGGTTCAATAAATCACAGCAGGATGCCCTGCTGGGCGCCGTGGAAAAAGGAACCATCACCCTTATCGGCGCCACCACTGAAAACCCCTCCTTTGAAGTGAACAGCGCCCTGTTGAGCAGGTGCCAGGTCTATGTTCTCAAACCCCTGGAACAAAGCCACCTCATCGCTTTACTGCAACAGGCCATCCAGAAAGACGAGTGGGTCCGTGAAAGATCCCCGCAACTGCAAGAAACCGAAGCGCTGATACGGATATCCGGTGGTGATGGCCGCAAACTCATCAACCTCTTCGAACTGGTGCTGCAAGCTGCTGGTGCCGCCCGCCCCATCACCATCACCAACGATTTCGTGATGCAGGTGGCACAAACTAAGATTGCCCTGTACGACAAACAAGGCGAACAACATTATGATATCATATCGGCCTTTATCAAATCCATGCGTGGCAGCGATCCTAACGCTGCCGTATACTGGCTGGCACGCATGATCGAAGGGGGTGAAGACGTGAAATTCATTGCCCGCAGAATGGTGATACTGGCAAGCGAAGACATCGGCAATGCCAACCCAAATGCATTGCTGCTGGCCAACGCCTGCTTCGACGCGGTGAATAAGATCGGCCATCCCGAATCCCGGATCATCCTCTCGCAGTGCGCCATCTACCTGGCCACCTCACCTAAAAGCAATGCCAGTTACCTCGCCATCGACCAGGCGCTTGCCCTGGTGCGGCAAACCGGCGACCTGCCCGTGCCCCTGCACATCCGCAACGCCCCCACCAAACTGATGAAGAACATGGATTATGGGAAAGGATATAAATATGCACACGACTTTGAAAATAATTTCGCACCCCAGGAATTCCTACCCGATGCCATCAAAGGAGAGGTCTTTTTCCATCCCGGCAAAAATGCTCGTGAAGAAGAGATCCGGAAATTCTTACAACAACGCTGGCAAGATAAATACGGTTATTGATTAAAATATTCAGGATGAACACCAACTGGCAACTTAAAGACTTCAATTCATTGAACCCCCACGAACTCTACCAGTTACTCCGGCTGAGAAGTGAGGTCTTTGTAGTGGAACAAAATTGTGTCTTTCTTGACATGTACAATAAAGACCAGCAAAGCTGGCACCTGCTGGGATGGAAAGGCTGGATGATGGCAGCATCTACCCGCCTGGTGCCACCCGGACTGGCATACGATGAAATGTCCATCGGCAGGGTAGTGACCTCCCCATCAGTACGGGCCCAGGGCCTCGGCAGGGAACTGATGCTGGAATCCATCAAAGCCTGCCACCAGCTATTTGGCCCGGGGCCTATCCGCATCGGCGCCCAATGTTACCTCCTGAAATTTTACCAGTCGCTTGGCTTCCGCGAAGAGGGTGACATCTACCTGGAAGATAATATAGAACACATTGAAATGGTGCTTCCCGCTTAGTACTTGTATCAGGTAGTTTTACGAATAGTAAAAAAAAATCTACGAATGCCATACCACAGCAAGGTGGCTGGTCGTTCTTAGATTGATCCACGTAACCGTTCGAAAACTAAATCTGATATTCATGAAACAGCATTTACACGTATTGCTGCGTAAATGTGCTTTATCCTGCATTGCCATCACTACATTTACCCAGGCCTCTTTCAGTCAGATCGGCATTTTCAACGAAGTTGAAGCCGGTATTACCTTCGGGCCCTCCAACTTCCTGGGCGACCTGGGAGGTAACAAAGGCAGGGGAATGGGATTCCTCAAAGACAATAATATCTCTCAAACAAAATTCATCATCGGGGGACATATCACCGCGATGACAACGCCGTTCCTGGGACTCCGGCTGGCCGCCAATTACGGAACCCTCGCCGGCGATGATAAAATCATCAAAGGCTCAGGGGGATTGGAAGAAGCGCGCAAATTCCGCAACTCCGATTTCCGGACCAGACTGGCGGAAGCCTTCCTGGTGGCGGAACTCTATCCCTCCGTATTCTTTGAAGCCGACGTAGAGGACCTGTACAAAAAAATACGCCCTTATGGGGTGCTCGGCGTAGGCGTCTTCCATTATAACCCACAGGGAACCGACCCCCTCAACGGTGGTTGGGTAAACCTCAAGGACCTCAGCACCGAAGGACAGGGATTCGCAGAATACCCTGACAGGAAACCCTATAAACT
>CBFGLD010000054.1:0-15581 GCA_965649495.1 uncultured Flavihumibacter sp.
TAGCAAAAAAATTCCGGCCCGTGAACGGGGCGGACTGCAAGCAACGTTTGAGACCGAAAAAAACTAAAAACTAAACTTTAGGACCTGCGGCGCAGATTTCTTCTGAAACGCCGGAAGCGTATTTTTGAAAATTAGTGATAAACTGTTGGGCCAGATTCCTGCACTGCAAATCGTATTCTTTGCTGTCGGACCAGGTATTCCTTGGATTTAATAAGTCAGCCGGAACCCCTGGACAAGTTAAGGGCATTTCCATGCCAAAGATGGGATGCGATTCATAAGAAAGCCCATCCAGTTTTCCATCGAGGGCAGCGGAGATCATACTCCGGGTATAATCCAGCTTCATCCTCTTGCCGATACCATAAGGGCCGCCTGTCCATCCCGTATTGACTAACCAAACCCTGACATTATGCTTTTTCATTTTTTCACCCAGCATTTCCGCATACTTGCCGGGATGAAGGGGCAGGAAGGGAGCACCAAAACAGGCACTGAAGGTTGATTTTGGTTCGGTTACTCCTGCTTCTGTACCGGCTACTTTTGCTGTATAACCTGATATGAACTGGTACATGGCCTGGGCAGTGGTTAGCCGGCTTATGGGGGGTAAAACCCCATAAGCGTCACAGGTCAGGAAAAATATGTTTTCCGGAATATTACCCATGGATGGTTCTAAGGCATTACCGATGTAATCTAACGGGTATGATACCCGGGTATTTTCTGTAATGGACCCGTCCTCAAAATCAATTCTGTTGGTGCCCTCTATGAATGTGGTATTCTCTACGAGGGCGCCTTCCCGGATAGCCCGGAAGATTTCAGGTTCTTTCTCTTCTGTTAAGCCGATACATTTTGCATAACATCCCCCCTCAAAATTGAAGATGTTATCGTCCGTCCAGCCATGCTCGTCATCCCCAATTAGTTTTCGATGGGGGTCTGCGCTTAAGGTCGTTTTTCCGGTTCCGCTCAACCCAAAAAACAGTGCGGTATCGCCTTGCTTACCCATATTGGCAGAGCAATGCATACTGAGGATTTTTTTCTGGAAGGGTAGCACATAATTGAGGACCGTAAAGATTCCTTTTTTGGTTTCACCGGTGTAACCCGTTCCCGCAATAAGGATCGTTTTGTACTTGAAAGATATAACTGCCGCATTGTGTTGTCGGGTTCCGCACTCCGAAGGCTGCAAGAGGAGTCCTGGGGCCGACATAATGGTCCATTCAGGTTGGAAATGCTCCAGTTCTTCTTCTGATGGCCGCAAGAACATATTATACGCAAAGAGGTTAATCCAGGGTTTCTCATTCAGAATCCGGATGTTTACCCGGTATCTTGGGTCTGAACAGGCGTAAGCGTCTCTCACCCATACTTGCGGAATTTTGGCCAGGTAATCGGTAATCTTCTGCTTGATGATGAAGAAAAACTTTTCCTCTATTGGTAAGTTGAAATCGTTCCAATGGACGCTATCCGAACTGATCTCGTCCCGGACGATAAACTTATCCTTGGGGCTGCGTCCGGTAAACTCTCCCGTCCGAATAACCAATGCCCCCGTATCGTTTAGCACCCCTTCGCCCATATCCAGTGTTTGCTGCACCAATTCTTCCGGCGTTAACTGGTAATGAATATTTTCTGTGGATCGTAAACCTATTTCAGCCAGGTGTTCTATGGGCAGTTGCAAAGTTGGTATTGACATATTCAACACAATCGTTTGTTAGTTACTTCCACAAATCTAGGGGTTGAATTGAAAGTGCGCTAGTAATGTGTAGGTTGTACACTTTGGTGAAAATGAAATAAAAGACCCACATTGTTAAAAATAATTCAATAGATGCGGCAGAATTTGATAATTATTCAATAACTAACGGTTGTTAGCTTGAATTCTACCTATTTTTTTGCGATCCGGGTTTTAATTCTTTTCCGGGAAAAGACCTTTTTTTCAGCTTTCGATAAAATCATGGTTATTTTAGCCCCCCTAATTGTCAACTCATGAAGCACTTACCGCTGGACCCGGCCATATTTGTGGATAACCGCAAGCGTTTTGTCAAAGCGATGTCTCCTCAATCCATTGCGATTTTTAACAGTAATGATGAATTACCCACTAACGGAGACGCTCTTTATAAATTCAAACAGAATTCCGATCTGTACTGGCTGACCGGCATCGGGCAGGAAGATACCATGCTTATTTTGTGCCCCTTCAACCCCGATCCCAAGTATAGGGAAGTATTGGTGTTGGTAAGGCCCAATGAAATGAAGGAAAAATGGGATGGTCGCCGCCTGCGACGCGAAGAAGCCACTTCCATCTCTGGCATTCAAACGATTGTATGGCTCGACAGCCTGGAAGGAATGCTGCAGCCCTGGATTCACCTGGCAGAAAATATTTACCTGAATACCAATGAAAATGACCGGAAATCCAACCAGGTACCTGTTCGTGATTACCGCTTCATAGAAGAAATGAAGCGTAAATATCCCTTGCACACGTATAAAAGAAGTGCAGCCATCCTCAAACAGTTGAGGGCGGTAAAATCTGCCCGGGAAGTAGCCGTTATGCAGGTTGCCGTAGATATTACTGAAAAGACTTTCCGGCGTTTGCTCGGCTTTATCCGGCCGGGAGTGATGGAATATGAAATTGAAGCAGAAATTTGGCATGAATTCCTCCGCAACCGGGCAAGCGGCCCGGCCTATGGCAGCATCATAGCCAGTGGTGACAGGGCCAGGATCCTTCATTATGTCAATAATAACGAAGTGTGTAAGGATGGGGAAATGATCCTGATGGATTTCGGCGCGGAATATGGCGGGTATTGTGCGGACCTGACCAGGACCGTTCCGGTGAACGGCAAATTCACCAAGAGGCAGAAAGAAGTGTATAATGCCTGCCTGGCTTTGCATAATTACGCGAAGTCAATCCTCAAGCCCGGTATTTCCATTATTGACTATACGGAAAAAGTGGGTGACGAAGCCACCCGGCAATTTGTCAAACTTGGACTGCTCTCCAAAGAAATGATCCGGAACGAGGATCCCAATAACCGGGCATATCGTAAATACCTTTATCATGGAATTTCACATCACCTGGGTATTGACGTGCATGACCTTGGAACCAGGACCGAGCCCATTAAGGCAGGGATGGTTTTTACCATTGAGCCGGGTATTTATATCGAAGAAGAACAAATGGGTGTCAGGATTGAAAACAACGTCTGGATTACCCGTACCGGTAACAAAGACCTTTTCGAAAATATCCCCATCAAAGCGGATGAGATTGAAAAACTAATGCGTAAATAATATCTCCAATAACTCAACCATAATGAAACAAATTCCAAATTTATTTACCCTGCTGAACCTTGTCTTTGGGTTTATGGCCATCATCGTGATCCTGCAAAATGGTATAACCATGGTGGTGGGTAGCAACGGTGAATACCTGGTTGACATGCCTGAAAAGATCTGGATGGCTTCTTTATTTATTGCACTGGCAGCAGTAATCGACTTCCTCGACGGTTTCGTGGCGCGTTTACTGGGTGCATCCAGTCTTATGGGAAAACAATTGGATTCTCTTGCTGATGTGGTCAGTTTCGGCGTTGCTCCCGGTTTGATTGTTTACCAGTTCCTCCGCCTCAGCTTTGCCAAGGAATCTACCGGCCTGGATACCTCTTTTTTCTGGTTGCTTCCTGCTGTTTTAATTCCCTGCGCAGCCGCTTACCGCCTGGCCAGGTTCAACATCGATGAAAGCCAATCCTATGGCTTTAAAGGAGTACCCGTACCCGCAGTGGGCCTCGTGGTTGCGTCTCTTCCGCTGATTTATTGGAATACGCAGAGCCTATTCATCGTCAACCTACTTCAAAATCAGTGGTTTCATTACGTATTGATCCTTTTGCTTAGCTACCTGATGGTTAGTACGCTTCCGCTGATGGCTTTAAAATTTAAAGACTTCAGCATTAAGAATAACCTCCCTAAATTGATTTTGCTCGTAATCAGCCTCCTGGCAGCAGTCCTGCTCAAATGGGCTGCTATGCCGGTCATCTTCCTTGCCTACATTATTGTATCTTTGGCCCTCAAAAACCGAAAAGAATGACGTTTTCAGTTCAGGTAAAAGTAATGCCTCTTAAAGAACTTCTGGATCCCCAGGGAAAAGCGGTAATGGGTGGTTTAAGTAACCTGGGACTTGGTTCTATCCAGGATGTCCGTATCGGAAAGAATATTATCCTTCAGGTGGATGCAGCCACTGCCGAAGAAGCAAAATCCATAGCAGAACAAGCGGCCAGGAAATTACTGGCAAATCCGGTCATGGAGCAATTTGAGATCAGTGTGAACTAGTGTTCAACCGGCTTAATCGATATGCTCTATCTGGTACCAACACCCATCGGAAATCTCCAGGATATTACCCTGCGGGCACTTGAAGTTTTAAAGACGGTTGATCTTATACTTGCGGAAGATACCCGTAATTCTGCCCGGCTGCTGAGTCATTATAATATCCAGAAACAGCTGACACCTTACCATCAGCATAATGAACACAAGGTATTGCAGCACCTGGTAGACCAACTGGTTGCCGGTAAAACCATGGCCGTGTTGACGGATGCCGGCACCCCGGGCATTTCTGATCCGGCATTCCTGTTAGTGAGGGCATGCATTCAGCAGGATGTTAAGGTGGAATGTTTGCCCGGTGCCACCGCTTTTGTTCCCGCCCTGGTGAACAGTGGCCTGCCCATCAACCGGTTTTGTTTTGAAGGCTTTCTCCCACTTAAAAAAGGCCGCCAGACATTACTGAAAAAACTGGCGGAAGAAGAAAGGACCATGGTATTTTATGAGTCACCGATGCGACTGGTCAAAACCCTCCAGGAAATGGCGGTGTATTTTGGTGAAAGCCGGCCCTGTAGTGTCAGCCGGGAGTTGACGAAAATTTACGAAGAAAACAAACGCGGAACCTTAACCGATGTTGCCGCCTGGTTTGCTCAAAAACAGGTGAAAGGTGAAATTGTAATTGTGGTTGCAGGCAAAGATTCCTGATATTTTATGATTTCCTTTTCAAGCAGCTAAGGATATTTGTAATGAAATAATTATACCTTAAAATGAGATTTGCATTAGTATTGTTTCTGCTTATTGGCCAGTTTTTACTGCCCTCTGAAGCACTGGCGCAGCTTAGAAAGATCCCTGCTGTTGTAACCGATGCATTCAAATACAAATATCGCAATGCGGAAAGTGTTGAATGGAAAGATAAGCTTACCCACTACCTCGTACATTTTCACCTGGAAGAAGACCGGTATGAAGCCGTTTTTAAAAATGATGGTACCTGGGTGAGTTCCCAAAAAGATATTACCAGCGAAGATATTCCAAAGGAAGTGGTGGAAGGACTGTCAAAAAGTAAATATGCTGATTGGGAAGTGGATGCATATTACCAGATTATCTATCCGGATGATCATGTGGAATACCGCTTGCTGGTACGTAAATCCGAACTTAATAAGCGGGATTTGGTATTCAATGCGTCCGGTCGCTTGCTGAAGGACAAACTCACTCTTTAATCGAATATGCCTCTTCGGGCAGTATCCTTTCAACTGGTAACAACTTTGTTCCCGGTTGAAAGGATTTTTTATTGAAATTTACGCGTAATCATAACCTATACAGACACATGAAGATTAAACTCCTGGGACTGGCAGTACTATTGACAGTAGTATCCCAATCCGTCCTTTCCCAAACGGCCCGCTGGCAGCAAAGGGTACAATACAAAATGGATATTGACGTGGATGTTACATCCAATCGCTTCAAAGGGAAACAATTACTCGAGTACACCAATAATTCACCGGATACCCTTGACCGGGTATTTTATCATTTATATTGGAATGCATTTCAGCCAAACAGCATGATGGATGTGCGTAGCCGTGAGTTGGGTAAGATCGTTTACAATAATAACCGCCGTGATTGGGATGGAAGGGTGCGCGACCGGATTCAACAGCTTGGCCCGGATGAAATTGGCTACCAAAAAGTATTATCGCTGACCATGAATGGGGTAGCACAGGAGTTCAAAGTGCATGAAACCATCCTGGAAGTGATATTGAAAAAACCGATCCTGCCCAAATCCCAGGTGACCTTCCGGATGGAGTTTGAAGCTCAGGTTCCACTCCAGGTGCGGCGCGCCGGAAGGGATAACCCCAATACCGGTGTCCGCTACTCCATGAGCCAGTGGTATCCCAAAATTTGCGAGTACGATTTTGAAGGATGGCACCCCACTCCATATGTTGCCAGAGAGTTCCACGGTGTTTGGGGAAATTTCGATGTTAAGATCAGCATTGATAAGAACTATATCCTGGGAGGTACTGGTTACCTGCAAAACGCACAACAAATTGGGTATGGTTATGAATCGGCCGGAACAAAAGTAACCCGTCCCGCCGGCAATAAATTAACCTGGCACTTTGTTGCACCCGAAGTACACGATTTTATGTGGGCCGCAGACCCTGAATTCAAACATATTGTCCGCCAGGTACCTAATGGCCCCGCCATTCATGTGTTGTATAATTACAAGGAGAATAGCTCCGACAACGATGCCGCCTGGACAAAAATTGCGGATGCTGCTGTGAAGGTGTTGCCTTTCATTGAAAAGAATTTCGGTAAATACCCATACAAACAATATTCGTTCATACATGGGGGTGATGGGGGAATGGAATATCCCATGTCTACCCTTTTAAGTGGTCCAAGTCTCGGTACCGCTTTCCATGAATGGATGCATAATTGGTACCAAATGGTATTGGCCACCAATGAAAGCTTGTATGCCTGGATGGATGAAGGATTTACCTCTTATGCTGAAAGCCTGGTGGACCGTTATTATCGCAGCCTGAACCAGGAAGAGGTAATAAGCCGTTCTCCGCAAGGTACCGGACCCCGGAGGATTGCAGACGATCAGGTCCTTCAGAATCCGCATGCCGGGGCCTACCAGAATTATTTTGCCCTCGTGAAAAGCGGCATGGAAGAACCCATGACCACCCATTCGGATCACTACGAAAGTAATTTTGCCTATAGCATTGCAGCTTACAGTAAAGGCGAAGTGTTCCTGGAGCAATTGGGATATATCGTCGGGTCGGGTGTCCGGGACCAGGTGCTGCTCGATTACTTTAATACCTGGAAATTCAAACATCCCAATGTTAACGACTTTATTCGCGTAGCGGAAAAAAGAAGCGGGATGAAACTCGACTGGTACCGGGAATATTGGGTAAACACTACCAAGACCATTGATTATGGTATTGATAGTTTATTTGAACAAAACGGCGAAACACATATACGCTTAAAAAGAACCGGCAAGATGCCCATGCCCGTTGACCTCCTGGTAACTTTTAAAGATGGTTCACAGGAAATGCATTACGTTCCTATGTACCTCATGTTCGGGCAGAAAAACGCTGAACAGGACGCTATACCCAGAAAAGTGTATGATGCCTGGAAGTGGACGCATCCCACCTATGTGGTCAGCACAAAAAAGAAACTGCAGGATATAGTAAAAGTGGAAGTAGACCCCTCCTCCCGGATGGCAGACGTTAACCCGAAGGATAATATACTGGACCTGAAATGGTAAACCAGGTTTTAATAAGAACCATATGAATGATAATGCCGTTGCTTTTGCAGCGGCATTATCATTTTATGATAAGGCCTTTAAAGGGCGTCGGAGTCAGCAGGTAAGGTTAATGATTAATAATATTTGAGGCATCCCTCGAAATCGGATCAAAAATACAGATCATTTGCAACCTGTATATACCACAAAGTGGGTATTTTATCTGCCAAAGAACTTGTTGACGGCTTCCACCCGGTTGTTCACATGAAGCTTTTCATAGATGTGGTACACGTGCTTGCGGACCGTTTCCCCACTAATGAATAATTGGGCAGATATTTCCTTGTATAACAATCCTTTAGCTAATAATTCCAGGATCTCTTTTTCCCTGTTGGATAATATTCCCAGGCTACTCGGCACCGGGTTGCTGTTCAGGGTTTCCTGGGCAGCAGGCCGCTGCTGGAAGGCTGCCACCACTTTACGGGCAATCTGCGAACTCATAGGTGCGCCCCCTTCGTTCAATTCCGTGATCGCTTCCAATAGTTTGGACGGGGAGGTCTTTTTTAAGATATAACCACTTGCACCGGCGCTGAGGGCTTCAAAAATCTTTTCATCCTCCTCGTAAACGGTACACATCATAAACAGGATTTCCGGATGTTCCGGTTTCAATCGCCGCACACACTCAATGCCGCTCATGCCACCTAAATTGATGTCCATCAGCACCACCTTCGGCTGCAGCAGTGGTAGCCTCGCAATTGCTTCTTCAGCACTGGCAAAACTGCCCAGTAATTTGAAATTATCGGATAGCTGAATGATTTCTTCCAGGGCCAGCCGGATATCGCTGGTGTCGTCTACAATACAAACGGTGATCGCCATGTGGCAAAGTTGCGCTTATTATTGGTTTAGACAATACCACTTTGTGGTAATAAACCTCAGCGGTGAACGTATAAAAGATACTTTTCGCGGAAATATGCTTCGGGGAAAAGGTCAAACACTTCCAGTATTTTCGGCTTTACCCCACTTTCACTGATCTCCTGGCCCAACTCACCTCCCTTCAGGCAGATCAGGCCAGATGCGGGATATTCCCCTTCCGAGGGTCTCTTTAATAACAAAGGTTTGCTCCAGCGCCATAAATCTTTCAATGGAGCTACCGCGCGGGAAACGGTATAATCAAACTTCCGGTCTTTAATGTCCTCCACCCGCGTATGACGGGTACTGATATTGGTTAGTCCAATTTCCCGGGCTACTTCCTTAACAACCGTGAGTTTTTTATTAATGCTGTCCGCTAATAGAAATTCCACCTCCGGAAAGAAAATGGCCAGCGGAATACCCGGAAAACCACCACCCGTTCCAATATCCAGGATCACAGCTCCGGCAGGGAAACTGAAAGCTGCCGCAATACTCAGGGAATGCAATACATGATTTTCATACAGATGGTCAATGTCTTTCCGGGAGATCACATTGATCCTGGAGTTCCATTCGGTATAAATGGCTTCCAGCGCTGCAAATTGTTCCAACTGCCTGGAATTGAAATCGTCAAAGTATTTCGTTATCAGGTCCAGTTTTGACGGGGCTTTTTCCATAATGCGGTTACAAAGAT
Source organism: uncultured Flavihumibacter sp. (assembly GCA_965649495.1). Taxonomy (GTDB): domain Bacteria; phylum Bacteroidota; class Bacteroidia; order Chitinophagales; family Chitinophagaceae; genus Flavihumibacter. The sequence goes on from CBFGLD010000054.1 coordinate 9,099, forward strand.
GCAATAATAAAAGAACATCCATAGATCGAATAGCCACCACCAGGGCCAGAGATCCCCTTCTTTGAGGCGTTTCATGGATTTATAGCTGATCCAGGCCTGGGTTAGGAACCGAAGACCGAAAACCCCCAGGCTGAGCTGCCAGTGGAACAACAGAAGACTTAACAGGAACGCCGGATAATACAGGAAATGGGAGAGGGAATACCCTCCCAGCAGGAAGCGGATTTTGAAACTGTAATACTTTGCCGTGGAAAAATGCCGGGTCTTTTGGCGAAACCAGTCGCCGAATTTCTTTTTGGGTTCTGAAAGGGTGAAGGCTTCCGGATCCAGCACCACCCGGGTATTGGCCCCATTCGCTACTTTGTGAATGAATAAATCGTCGTCTCCCCCGGGTAAATGATTGATGGAACTAAAACCTTTATTGGTCAGGAATAGTTCCCGTTTATACGACAGGTTTCTCCCCACACCCATATAGGGCATTCCCGCTAATGCATAGGATAAATATTGTTGGGCGGTGTGGAAGGTTTCAAACCGGATCAGTTTATTCAGGATTCCCGGACGGTGCTGGTAGGCGCCATAACCCAAAACCACCTCCACCCCGGGTTCATAAGCATCCTGCATTTTGAACAACCAGTGTTCCGAGGCCGGAACACAATCGGCATCGGTCAGTAACAAAATTTCATGATGCGCCTCACGGATGCCCATGGATAACGGGTACTTTTTACCTGGAATTCCTTTGGCTTCGTATTCCAGGTTCACGATCTCTAAACCCTTGAAGGTTTTTTTGAACTCTTCCAACAGGTAACGGGTATCGTCCTGGCTGTTATGATTCACCACAACGATCTCATGCGTGCTGGGGTATTGCTGGAAAAGCACGCCGGGTAAATTCCGCGCCAGGTTGCCGGCTTCGTCCCGGGCACAGATCACTACTGACACCGGGTGCTGCTGGTTATGCGCTTTTTGGCGCTGCCGGTAAAACGCCAGGCGACTGAATAATCCCCAGTAATATAATAATTGAATGAAAGTGAGAATACAGAAGACAATGAATATGAGGTGTCTCCAGTCTGCAAAAAACTGCAATTCGTCCATAAACGTCAGGGCTAGGGTGTTTTTTTATCTGCTGGAAGCGAAAATACGCCAGGGCTGTATTTATTGAATCTGAAATATATACACATGGGGATAACTTCATTAAGGTGGATTCTGTCCTTTTCTCACTGTACCTTTGCGCCCATGCCAGCACTCACCTTTTCACTCGAGGCCCAGGACAGGCAATCCAATGCCCGGGCCGGCACCGTTGTAACAGATCACGGTAGCATTGAGACTCCCATCTTTATGCCAGTCGGAACTGTTGGAAGCGTAAAGGCCGTTTCGCAACAGCAACTGGAGCAGGAAGTTAAAGCCCAGATCATCCTGGGCAATACCTATCACCTGTACCTGAGACCCGGACTGGAAGTGTTGCAGGAGGCCGGAGGATTACATAAATTCAATGGATGGAATCACCCCATATTGACCGATAGTGGCGGTTACCAGGTTTTTTCTCTGGCCGATAACCGGAAACTTACCGAAGAAGGAGCTGTATTCCAATCCCACATCGACGGATCCAAACATCTTTTCAGTCCGGAAATTGTTATGGACATCCAGCGAATAATAGGCGCCGATATCATCATGGCATTTGATGAATGCCCTCCTTATCCAAGCGATTATGACTATGCGCGGAAATCCATGGACCTCACACATCGATGGCTCAGCCGTTGTATGAGTAGGATGTCGGAAACAACCGGTTTGTACGGCTATACCCAGAACCTCTTCCCCATCGTGCAGGGAAGTACTTTCGGGGATCTCCGGGTGGCATCCTGTGAATACATTGCTGCACAGGATGCTACGGGAAATGCTATCGGAGGCCTTAGTGTTGGCGAACCGGAAGAACTGATGTATGAACTGACCGCCTTGTGTTGCGAACACCTGCCGGTGGATAAACCTCGTTACCTGATGGGAGTGGGCACACCCTGGAACATCCTGGAAAATATTTCCTATGGTGTGGATATGTTTGATTGCGTCATGCCTACCCGAAATGGGAGGAATGCCATGTTATTCACCAGTAAGGGGGTAATCAATATCGATAATAAAAAATGGGAAAAGGACTTTTCTCCCCTCGACGAGGGCATCGATTGCAATTTCAGCCATTACTACAGTAAGGCCTACCTGCGGCACCTGGTGAAATCCAAAGAGATCCTGGGACTGACCATAGCCAGTGTGCACAACCTCGCGTTCTATTTGTGGCTGGTGAAAGAAGCACGGAAGCATATTATTTCCGGAGATTTCAATAGCTGGAAAAATGAAATGATTCCCATACTGCGGACAAGGCTCTGATGCTTAACTTTTTTACAGTTATATTTCGCCTACTTTTGAACGGAACAAATGAAAAGGAATGAAAATCCTTGACTGGTATATTTTTAAAAAGTTCATGGTAACCTTCGTTTTTGCGATCCTTACCATCACTGTCATCGCTATGGTGATCGATGCCAGTGAAAAAACCGACGATTTTGTTAAATCCGGACTTCCTTTCTGGGGCATCATTACCAAATACTACTTTGGATTCATCCCCTTTATCATTTCCATGATCTTTCCCCTTATCGTTTTTATCTCTGTTATTTTCTTTACCTCTAAAATGGCCGGCAGGTCAGAAACCATCGCTATCCTGGCCTCCGGTATTCCTTATAACCGGATGTTGCGCCCTTATTTGCTGGGTGCCAGTTTGCTTTCTTTGCTCATGCTGTGGGCAAATGCATTTTTGATACCCAGGGCGAATGAAATTTATACGACGTTCAAAGTAAATGTTATTGATAAAAACAGCACGTATTACGGGGGGGCAGGCGGCAGCCGGGATTATTATTTTCGTGCCGATACCAACACGTTTGTTGGTATGAAATATTATGATACGGTCAATAAATCGGCCAGTAGCTTTTTCCTGGAAAAAGTAAAAGACAACAAGGTGGTTTATAACCTCCGTTCCGATTACATAAGGTGGGACACGGCATCCAAAAAGTGGCGTGCAGAGAATGCCTTTGAACGAAAAATCAACGGACTGGAAGAGCAGGTCAAACGCCATAGTTTCCTGGAACTGGACCTGAATATGAACCCCGCAGAATTACGGCGGGATGAATATATGAAGGATAAACTCACCTCCCCGGAACTGTATGATTTTATTCAAAAAGAAGAACAACGTGGTACGGAAGGATTGAATACTTACAAAGTGGAACTGTACCGGCGGTTTGCCACTCCGGTTTCTGTTTTTATTCTCGCCATTATGGGCGTTGCCGTAGCAGCTCGCAAAACCCGGGGCGGAAGCGGCCTTCACATGGCATTTGGAATTGTTACGGCCGCTTTATTTGTGGTCATGGACCGCTTTTCAACGGTATTCTCCACAAAAGGAAATTTTCCTCCCGCCCTTGCGGCCTGGCTGCCCAATATCATTTTTGCAGTGGTAGCCTGGTGGTTGTATAAAAATGCCCCCAAATAATACCCGCCGCTGATTTTTAATCTCCCCAGGCAGAACAGAAGCCAATTTATATTTGTTGTACCACCGACAATGGTTAATTTTATCGGTTATAGTCTTTCGGTAATCATATGACTCAACATATATAAATTGTTCTTCATGGCAACTGATAAAGAAACATTCAAAGCAAAAGCAGATGCGGCAGCCGCCGAGATTAAGGATCTATTGAAAGAATATGGTAACCGGAAAATTGGGGAAGTACACCTGTCCCAGGTATACCAGGGAATGCGTGGAATAACCGGACTGGTATCCGAAACCTCTTTACTGGATTCACAGGAGGGTATACGATTCCGTGGTTATTCCATTCCTGAATTGCAGGCCCGGTTGCCAAAAGCGAAGAATGGAAACGAGCCCCTTCCCGAAGGCTTGTTTCATCTTATGTTATATGGTGAACTGCCAACAGAAGAAGATGTCAATGAAATGACGGCAAAATGGCAGAGACGTTCTCATGTACCTACCCATGTCTTTAATACGATAGACGCACTTCCCTTGAACACACACCCCATGACGATGTTTGTGGTGGGGGTTATGGCACTTCAGACCGAAAGTAAATTTGCCAAGGAATATGCCAACGGCATGAGTAAAAAGGATTACTGGAGTTATGCTTTTGATGATGCCATGGACCTGATTGCCAGGCTTCCCAGGATTGCTGCGTATGTCTATCGTCGTAAGTATAAAAACAACGAGCATATACAGCCGAATGGCCTGCTCGACTGGGCCGGTAATTTTGCACATATGTTGGGCTACCAGGATGAAAGTTTCCATGAACTGATGCGCCTGTATATGACCATACATGCCGATCATGAGGGAGGTAACGTTTCCGCACATACGACCCACCTGGTAGGCTCTGCCCTCAGTGACCCTTACCTGAGTTTTGCGGCTGGAATGAACGGCCTTGCCGGTCCGCTGCATGGACTCGCTAACCAGGAAGTGATTAAATGGATTTTCGAGTTGCAGGAAAACCTGGGCACCAATAATCCTTCCCGTGAACAAATTGCAAATTATGTTCAGGAAACCCTTGCTGCCGGAAAAGTAGTGCCGGGCTATGGTCATGCCGTTCTCCGTAAAACCGATCCCCGCTTTACGGCGCAAATGGAATTCGGAAAGAAACATATGCCGGATGACCCGCTGTGCCAAACTGTTTGGAATATCTATGAAACAGTTCCGCCGATCCTGCAGAGCCTGGGCAAGATCAAAAATCCATGGCCAAACGTAGACGCGCACAGCGGTGCCCTGCTGGTACATTACGGACTGGTAGAATACGAATTCTATACGGTCATGTTTGGGGTGAGCCGTGCCCTGGGTGTTCTGGCAAGCCTGATCTGGAGCCGCGCCCTGGGATTCCCGATAGAAAGGCCCAAATCCGTTACCACGGAACAGGTGAAGCGCTGGACCAAAGGAGAAGATGAAATTTGGGGGGAATAAAACTGTTTGATTTAAATAGGAAACTGGCCCGGAACGGGCCAGTTTTTTTTTGGTTGCCTTGGCTGTTAAATGTTTAAACATTATATTTATATCCTTAAATAACAGTTATGGCAACCTGGAAAATAGACAATGCACACTCTGAAATCGCATTTAAAGTAAAACACCTCGTGATTTCCACAGTAACGGGTAAGTTTACCGCGTTTGAAGGATCTTTGGAAGCATCAAAAGAGGATTTTTCGGATGCGGTTATACATTTTTCCGCTAATGTGGATAGCATTACCACGGGCAACGATCAGCGGGATGGTCACCTCAAATCGGGCGACTTTTTTGATGCGGCAAATCATCCGAAGCTGACTTTTTCCTCCACATCCATGGTGCCTAAAGGCGGCTCCGATTATACTCTGAAGGGAGACCTCACCATCCGGGGCACTACCAAACCCATAGAACTTGCAGTGGAATATGGTGGCCAGCAGCAGGATTTTTATGGTAATACAGTTGCCGGCTTCGAAATCACCGGCAAGATCAACCGGCAGGATTATGGATTGGCATGGAGTGCGGTAACAGAAGCTGGCGGAATTGTGGTGGCCGATGAAGTAAAACTGCTCATCAACGTGGAAGTTATCCGGCAGTAACATTCCTCCCTTTTATTTTGCTGGTATCTTTCAGGGCTCTATATTTGCAATCCCAAACGGGGAAAGCTCTTGAATCATGGGGAATTAGCTCAGCTGGCTAGAGCGCTTGCATGGCATGCAAGAGGTCACCGGTTCGACTCCGGTATTCTCCACAAATTAAAAAGCCTTGATATTCAAGGCTTTTTTCGTATAACTCAACAAGAATGTCGAACCATTCATTAGTTACAACAAGATTTGTTCATTTGTATCGGGGGACAAGCTACAGTGCCGTAGCTGCAAAATACGCAACAATCTCCCTGCTTTGGTCTTAGTACAGTCTCACAATTTGTACACTTGTAGAAATACTGGCAAGCATCTGTAGGCATGGTTTCTTCTTTCTGAAATCCACAATTCGGACAACTAACTGTTGATTGTAATACTATTGTTTTTCCCATGTTTATTGGTCTTTTTTGCAACAAGATTTAGTTGAGTTATTGCAATCTTGTTCTTTGATATTTTGTGTGTTGGAATGATCGTTAATTACTTCATAGCCTTTTACGGTATAGCCGGTCTTATTAATGGCAGCTTGAATGGCCTTTACATCAACTTTTGAGGGATCGTAAGTAACTAAGCTACTTTTTGCTTCAAAAGAAGTTTTGTATGCAATGACACCGCTTACTTTTGCAAGTTCATTATTTACATGCTCTTCGCAACCGGAACAAGTCATTCCTTGTATGGTGAACTTAACTTGTTGCTTGTCCCTGGCTGCTCCAACTAGCACCGTCTGCATTTTGGGTTTTGGGTAGAACATTTTCGCATACAGGGGAAAAGTCATCATTAAAAAAGTAAATACTGTCACGATGCCAAGAAATGTTTTTGATTGAAAAAAGGGAG
>CBFGLD010000055.1:0-15234 GCA_965649495.1 uncultured Flavihumibacter sp.
TGAGCAATATCAAGGTGAAAGCACCATCCGCAGACCCACCCCCAAGGCCCGCCCCCATGGGAATGATCTTGTGCAGGTGCATTTTTACTGGCGGGAGGTCAAATTGCTGTTGAAAGAGCTTCCACGCTTTGATGCAAAGGTTTGAATTATGGTCCGCATCAATGTGACTTCCGCTGCTGCTAAAGTGGAATTGATCAGATCGGACGGCTTCCAGTATGTCACAACATTTTACCGGATAAAAAACGGTTTCCAGATTATGGTACCCATCCGGCCTTTTGGCTTTAACCTGCAATCCCAGGTTGATTTTGGCATTGGGAAATACGATCAAGGCCTGTAATTTATTAGGAATTATTGCGACTTCCTGCTATTTATTTCATCTCGTATCGCGATGGCGCGAATGTAATCTTCCTGTTCCAGCACCTCATTCAAAAGTGTATTTAGTTCTTCCAGGCTCAGAGCACTGAGGTCTTCGCGTCCGGTATCTTCTTTATTAGGGGCGGAAACTTCCTTTTTCTTCTTTCCTGCGGTATCTTCCATGAGGATCCCGGCACTGTCCAGGATGTTTTCATATGTATATATAGGGCAACCGAATCGAACGGCCAATGCCAAAGCATCGGAAGTCCTGGAATCAATCTCTACCGTATCATTTTCGCCTACACATACCAATTTGCTGTAAAATATACCTTCCTGAAGATCGCTGATGACAATCTCAGTCAGATCCACATTAAAGGCACTCATGAAATTTTTCATAAGGTCGTGTGTAAGCGGACGGCTGGGTTGCATCTTTTCCAGAGCCACAGCAATGGCCTGCGCTTCGAACCCGCCGATCACAATGGGCAGACGGCGCATTCCGTTCACCTCACCCAGGACAACTGCATAGGAGTGCGTTTGGGTGATGCTATGCGATAAAGCGACTATTTCCAGTTCTATCTTCCTCATAATGAAGGCACGAAACTAAGGGATTTTGGGTAAAAAAAAGTGAACGGCGTGCCTGCCGTTCACTGATTATTTACTTTCCTTTGAGCTTTTTTACAGCTTCAATGATCTTTGGCATTACTTCGAAGGCATCACCCACTATTCCATAGTCTGCTGCTTTAAAGAAAGGTGCTTCAGGATCCTTGTTGATCACCACAATGGTCTTGCTGCGGTTAACTCCCGCAAGATGTTGGATGGCTCCGGAAATTCCAACGGCGAAATACATATTTGGGGCTATAGACCCCCCGGTTTGTCCTACATGTTCGTGATGTGGTCTCCAATGGGCATCTGCTACGGCTCTGCTACAAGCAGTTGCTGCTCCCAGTAAAGATGCCAATTCCTCTATCATTCCCCAATTTTCAGGCCCTTTCAACCCCCTGCCACCACTGATGACCAGCTCGGCCTCACTTAGCGGTACCTGTCCCTGTACCTTATTGGTGGCAGTTACCTTGATTTTCGGGGCATCTACGGTCATATTTAGTGGAAAAATTTCAGCGCTGTTTTCAACCGTAACTGGGGTAATGGCATTGGGGGTAAGTGTAATAACCTTTATAGGAGTATGAATGGCGACATTTGCAAAAGCCTTTCCGCTAAAAACCGATTTCTTTACTACGAATCCATTGGTTAGATCGGGCAGAGCCACCGCACCTGGTACCAATCCTGCTTTTAACCTGGCTGATAAACGCGGGGCTATCGCTTTACCATTCAAATTAGCCGACAGAACGATGATAGTAGCTCCGTTTGCTGTGGCAAAATCAGCAATGATTTTGGCATGAACTTGTGCGTCGAGATGATTGAGCTGTTCATTCGCCAGATGATGAATTTTATGGATACCATATTTTCCCAGGGAGCTGATGTCTTCCGAAACGGTTCCTAGTACCAGTGCTTCGGCAGTGGTGCCCATCAATGAGGCAATTTGTGCACCATAGCTGGCAGCTTCAAAGGATGCTTTTTTAAATTGGCCTTCTGACTGATCGATATATATTAATACTGACATGTAAAATAATTTGAAGGTGAATAATTAAAACAACTTTGCCTCTTCGTGCAGCAGGCGGACCAACTCTTCCGGCTGATCAGCGGGTACCAGTTTAACCCCAGCTTTTGCCGGAGGCAATTCAAAATTCACGATGCCAGTAAGAGCTTCCACCGGAACAGGGTCCAAAACTTTAAGGGGTTTAGTACGAGCTCCCATGATACCTTTCATGTTCGGAATCCTTTGTTCGGCCATTCCCTTTTGACAGCTAACAACAACCGGAAGGGATACTTCGGCTATTTCTTCCCCTCCTTCGATTTCACGCGTTATTGTGGCAGTTGTTCCATTTAATTCCAGACGGGTGGCCAGGGAAACATAGGGGAAATCTACCAGTTCCGAAACCATCCCTCCCATAGAAGATCCGTTGAAATCTATGGTTTCTTTACCAGTAAGAATAAGATCATAAGAACCTTCCTTTCCTACTTCTGCAATTTGGGAGGCAATGGTAAAACTGTCAGTACTGTCCAGGTTCACCCTGATGGCCTCATCGCCACCCAACGCCAGCGCTTTACGTATAATAGGTTCAGCATCGGCCCCTCCCACATTAATAAGGTGGATGACAACGGAAGGATCTTTTTCTTTCAATTCAATGGCACGCACCAATGCATACCATTCGTCATACGGATTAATTATCCACTGTACACCATCAGTGGCGAATTTCGTATTGTTATCGGTGAAGGCTATTTTTGCCGTGGTGTCCGGCGATTTACTGATACAAACTAAAATTTTCATACAGCAACAATTAAGATAATTTGAAAGTTGTTTATGCAACTAAATCCTTTACAAATATAGCGGCACAAAGGTATATAAGCTGCTTTCATTATCTGATTTTTGCAGAATAATTATGGACCGCATTCAAAAATTGAAAGAATTCCTGCGGCAGCATCCTGCCGATCCATTCCTGCTCCATGCAATGGCCTTAGAATATATTAAGGTTGGTGATGATGAACAGGCAAGGAAATTATTTGAAGAGCTCCTGCAGGTAAGACCTGATTATATTGGTTCGTATTATCATTTGGCAAAATTACTGGAACGGCAGGCTGATACGGAAGCTGCCATTGCCTGCTATCAGAAAGGTATGGAAATTGCCACCCAGATTGGTGATAACCATGCGTTTGGTGAGTTACGTTCGGCCCTGGAGGAACTTACCTTTTAGGAACTCCGTGCATAACGTTTAAGTGAAATTGGTTGTTTCACCCAAAATAGTACACCAGACAACATTAATAACCGGAAAATGAAATAACTCCAGTAGTTAATATTCCACGCATCTGCTATATCACTAAGGTCTTTGAATTGGATGTAAAAACTTTGCAAGACAAGGAATATGAAATTATAAAACAAAAATCCTGCAACTAATAGAAACCGGCTCGCATACAGTTTGCCTCCGGGAGTTCCGGAACTCCTGTATAATAAAAGCATGGCGTATCCAGCAGCTAATACGAACCAAACAGATGGGAGTATATTGGTCCAGAATGTTGACATGTACGGTCCTTTTATTAAAAGGGTAACCAGCCAGGTCAGTATAACGGGTACCATGGTCCCGATAAGGAATTTCCGGTATTTAGTATCTTCCCAAAGCCAGTAAAAATACAGCATACCACTAATGGTATCAATATGAATGGTGAGATTGGTAGCCAGTTTATACTCATCGGATTCCATGGGTACAACATACAGCAATGCAAAAAGACTAATATTATATAGAACGTGAACCAGAATTGTTGATTGCAGTTTGTCTTTCCATCCCTTTATAAACAAAAGAATGGCGGCTGTAAGCAGCAGTGCGATAAGGGTAAGATTATCTATAATTTCAATTAATAAACCTTTTTCTGGCATTTAGGATTTGGATTTTTAAGCCTCTCAATCAATATGATGCCTAACTAACGGGGAGTGATCCGGATTATTATCGTAGAAATACCCGTATATATACGCAATTTTGCAGGATGAAAGAACTGGAACAAGATTTCAATGATTATATTTCCGAATACAAGCTATTCGGTTCCTGTGATCGTCTATTGGTCGGAGTAAGTGGTGGCATTGATTCTGTTGTGCTGTGTCAATTACTCAAAAGCGGAGGATATGATTTTGAAATGGCTCATGTGAATTACCAGTTACGGGGAGAGGAGAGCTTCCGGGATGAAGCCTTTTGCCTGGAGTTGGCAAACAACCTGGGGGTCTCCTTTCATCGGGTACGATACGATACCCGGGATTATGCCAGGCAGCTCCAAATAAATATACAGGTTGCAGCCCGGGAATTAAGGTATTCATGGTTTAATTCTTTGCTGGAGGCATCCCTTCAATCCGCCAAACCATTGAAATACCTCCTGACGGCGCATCATGCTGGGGATAATGCAGAAACCGTTTTGATGAACCTTTGCAGGGGAGCAGGATTGTCCGGCCTAACCGGTATCGATCCAAAAATGGGTCAGATATGCCGGCCATTACTTTTTGCCCACCGTTCCCAAATCAGGAATTATGCAGAGAGCCATGGAATCAAATGGGTGGAAGATAGCTCTAATGCTGAAGAAAAGTATAGCCGGAATTTTTTTCGCCATCAGGTATTACCGCTAATACAAGAAAGATTTCCTTCGGTGATAAACAATATCAATGCTACGGCGTTGCACCTTAAACAGGCTGATCAATTTTTCAAGGCTTCTATGGAGCATACCCTTGCGCAATTGGTTGAGAAAAAAGGGGAGGAGCAATTTTTACCAATTCGAAAATGGCAGCAGTTAGCAGGAAAAGAAGCTATATTATTTGAATGGTTGTATCCTTTTGGATTCAGTAGTGGTCAAATGAAAGACCTGGTTCGTTTAGCAGTCAGCCAGACAGGACACTATATTAACAGTAACACACATCGGGTGATACGAAACCGGAACTGGCTTTTGCTCACACCAGTGTCCACTCTGAATTCAGAGATGCTTATTATAGAGGATAAAAAGGGCAGGTTATTGTTTCGGGAAGGTCAAATTAGTTGGGAGCAGGTTGATTATAAAGGGCAATCCTTTCCAGAGGATTCGTGTGAAGCCTGGCTGGATGCATCAGGGGTTACGTTTCCCCTGGTATTGAGGCCATGGAAGGCGGGCGATTATTTTTATCCGCTGGGTATGCGCAAAAAAAAGAAACTATCCCGTTTTTTTATTGACATCAAGTTAAGTCGGGTGGAAAAAGAGAAAATATGGGTACTGGAGTCGGAAGGCCGGATTTTATGGGTGTTGGGAAAGCGTATCGATGATCGATTCCGCATTACCACTGCCACTCAAAAAGTCCTCCAGGTCAAGTTTAGTAGCGCGATCTGACCGTTTCAATGAAATGATTCCATACATCTACATTTGCCATCAGTTTTCCCGCGATAATGGTAAAAAGTACACCAAAAATTGCGCCGCTGAAATGTGCCCGGTGTCCGATATTGTCGCCTCCTCTCTTTGCCAGGTAGGCCGACAATGCCAGGAATATAAATCCAAAAATATATCCTGGTATATCGAATGGAATAAATAGCAGTCTTAAGGGCATGCCCGGATGTAACATGATGGCTGCAAAAATAACAGCAGAAACAGCTCCAGATGCCCCCAGGGCACGGTAAGCGAAATTATTCCTGTATTGAAAATAATCTGGAAGTACGGAAACAATGAGGGCAAGGAAATATAGTAGCAGGTACATCATCCTTGATTTATCACCAAAGAGATCTGCAAAGAGAATTTGTTCCAGGTATTCACCAAAAGACCAGAATGAGATCATATTAAAGGCCAGGTGCATGATATCACCGTGTACGAAACCGCAGGATATAAAGCGGTAGAATTGTTTGCGGCTATCAATTTGCGCGGGCCAGAAAAGAAGGTCCTCCTTGATCTTTTCGTTATTAAAAGCCACAAATGATATAACAACAGTAATAATGGTGATTATCAGCGTGATACTAAACATTGCGGAAAGATAATTAATCGTGATGGTATTTTTCATTACGAAGGATGGTACAGGCTCGATAAATCTGTTCTGCCAGGATCAATCGAACCACCTGGTGCGGAAAGACGAGATTTGACAGGCTCCAGGTGAAATTTGCCCTTTTCATAACGGATGGATCAACACCATAAGCACCACCTACCAGGAATACCAGATTTTTCCTGCTTTCGTTTGCACATTGCTGTAGAAGGTTGGCAAGTTCCGGCGACCGGATATTCCTGCCACGTTCATCCAACAGTACCAGGTAATCCTCTTTCTGAAGTTGTTGCAATATGGTTAGAGCTTCCCCTTTTTTCATATCAGCTGGAGCAGTAGCCCTGGCAGGTGGCAATAGTTTCCATTCACAAGGAAAATAGCGGTTAATCCTTTGAGTGAATTCGTCCACCGCCGCTTTTGTGATGGCGTCGTGTTGTTTGCCTACTGTCCAAAGCTGGATCTTCATGAGGTGTGAGTTAAAATTACCTGGAAATTCAATGAATAAAATAGGATATAACGCCGGTAAGGATCAGGATAATTCCAGTAATAATCCCTGCATTATGCTCCAACGTATGCCAGTTCATTTTAATAATACCTTTATACGCCAATCGAACCCACACCAGCATGCCACCAAGCGAAATAAAGGCATACATCAAACTGATGAAAAGTAGTAAAGCAAGACTCCTGGTGCCAGCCAGAAGAAAGTACGCCTCAATCTCCATACATGGTGAAAGAAACATGGCTAATATTAGTGCTCCGATTAACCTGGATTTGGATTTGCCTTCCAGTTTGTTTTTATTGATATGGAAATGATGATGCTGGTAATGTTGACGAATAAAATAAAAGCCCATCAATACAAGGATGGATGGAGCAATTACACGTGTAAACTGATCAATGGAGTCTTGTAATTCAGCGCCCACCAAACCCAGTACCATACCGATAGCAACTGTGCTGACAACATGCGATAAGCCGGCTATAAAGGTTATCCTCATGGTTTCATCCAGAGGCCATTTTTCTTTACGGGCAATGGCCAGAACTGGAAGCCAATGATTGGGAATTACCGCATGGAGCAGACTGATCAAAAGGCTGCCAATAATGATAGCATTCATATTCGGGGTGCTGTGCTGCTGAAATTATAATAAAATTTGATGACCTCCTGCTCTGAGAGGCGATACTAAATAAAAGAGGGTCACAATTTCTTGTGACCCTCATACTGCCAGTGTGACTCCGTCAGGATTCAAACCTGAAACCTTCTGATCCGTAGTCAGATGCTCTATTCAGTTGAGCTACGGAGCCATTCCCTTTAAGGGAGTGCAAAGATAAGGGAATGGGGATTAATTTTCCAAAAATTCCCAAGCACTTATTTTTCAAAAAATTAATAGTGCCACCTCACAAATGCTTCCATTCCAGCATATTGAGTGAGTCCCAGTTGGGCATATAATTTGGCGGTGTGGCTGTTTCTGTCTTCTGCACGTTGCCAGAATTCCCGACTATCGGATCCCTGGAACGGAACCATATCCTTTTGGCTTTGATGGATAAATATGCCAGATCGCTTTTTCATCATTTGGTCTGGGCTCATAGGGATGGCCATCTCAATTTCTTCGATATTCCATTCCTGCCAGGCACCTTTGTAGAGCCAAACCCAGCAATCTTTCACCCAATCCTCACCTGAAGCCTTTAACCGGCGCAAACTCTCAAAAACAATGTCCAGACAAACTTTATGGGTGCCATGCGGATCCGCCAGGTCACCGGCGCAAAATACCTGGTGTGGTTTTACTTTACCCAACAATAACATTGTCTGCACCACATCTTCTTCACCCATAGGTTTCTTTTCCACCCTTCCTGTTTCATAAAATGGAAGGTTCTGGAAATGAATATTTTCTTCGTTGATACCCACATAACGGCAGGTTGCTTTGGCTTCGCAACGGCGAATCAAACCCTTGATGGCCCGAATCTGTGCTGTGTCACTATCACTGGCTTTTTTGGTTGCCAGGAATTGGCGTGCATCGGCAAGAATACTTTTACTTTTGCTGGCGTCAATTCCGGAAATTTCTTCAAAACCCACCGCAAAATCCAGGAAGCGCGTAACAAATTCATCCGTTACAGCAATATTACCACTCGTCTGGTAGGCCACATGAACTTCATGCCCCTGGTCGTGTAATCGCATAAAGGTGCCCCCCATACTAATGATGTCATCATCGGGGTGTGGACTAAAAATAAGGCTGCGTTTTGGATAAGGTGTTGAACGTTCGGGATGAGCGGGTATAACAGCATTAGGTTTACCGCCAGGCCACCCGGTTATGGAGTCACGAAGCATGTAAAATACCTGCAGGTTGATCTCATAGGCATCGCCTTTTTCCACCAGTAAATCACCAAGTCCGTGATCATTATAATCACTGTTTGTCAGACCCAACACCGGTTTACCTGTTTTTAGGGCCATGCTGACAACAGCCTTTTTCATCATTAAGGGGCTCCATTCAATATCCCCGGTCAGCCAGGGGCTTTTGAAACGTGTAAGATCCGCTGCGGCCAGTTCATCTACCACAAATACCGTATCGTTGTGTTGTTGTAATAAAGAGGCGGGAATTTGCTCGGTAACATCACCTTCTACGGCCTTCTGTAAAACTGGTGCTTTCATCGGGCCCCAGGCCATCAGGTAAATCTTACGCGCCTTCATAATAGTATCAATTCCCATTGTAACTGCCAGCCTGGGTACCTGGGAAATATTGGCGAATTCAAAAGAGTTCGCCATACGGGTGGAATTATCCAGTGTTATAAGTCTTGTTTTGGAAAACCGGCTGCTGCCAGGCTCGTTAAAGCCGATGTGCCCATTGTTACCGATGCCCAGGATCTGGATATCGATCCCCCCCGCGGCTTCAATCCGGGATTCATATTCGGCACAATGTTGTTTGATTTCCTCCTTGGACCACTCGCCGTTTGGTATGTGAATATTTGACGGATCAATATCCACATGATCAAACAATTGTTCCTTCATATAACGATTATAGCTTTGCAGCGCATCATTATCGATCGGGTAATATTCGTCGAGGTTAAACGTGATTACATTACGAAAACTTAAACCTTCAATTTGGTGCATTTTAACCAGTTCCGCATATACCGTTTTGGGTGAGGAACCCGTTGCCAGGCCCAGCACACAATTTTTACCTTCTGCTTGTTTTTGCCGGATGATGGATGCGATTTCTGCGGCAATGTAAGCCGACCCCTGTTTCAGATCTGTAAAGATTCTGACAGGGATTTTCTCAAAAGAATCAACCATTTGATTTTGGTTTATTAAGGGTGAAAGTAAGTCGTAAATATAAGAATGTTTAAGCTTTACTTTACAATGATCTCATCAGCAAACATCCAGGCTTGATGGCCTGCACCGGGTTTTCCTTCAGGAATTTTTCCGGCATTCCGGGCGATGAGTTTTACATAGCGGGCCTTTTGGGTTGCGCAGAGGATCGTCATCGTTCCGGAAGACAGGGGTTCTTTATTGAAACTTTCGGTTGTTCCAACAGCTTTAAAATGTTTTCCATCCATAGATAACCACAATTCCAGTTTTCCTGGTGCGTAGATCCAACTGCCCTGTGATTCCAGCATATGCAGTGCTGCAACAGATACCTGTGTTGGTTGCCCCAGGTCAATGGTCGCTTCCATATCCTGGCCATTCCAGCCGAGCCATTCGGATGAATTCATTCCTTTATCAGAACGTAGCCCGTTTACAAGACCAAATGCTCCACCCTGCCCTGGATAGTTTTTAGACGGAGAATATTTTAGGCTAATTCTTTTTCCAGTTGCTTTATTCAAAGAAAAATCCAGTGTGACTTTTGCGCTGGCAGGTTTATCTTCCAATTCGGACCAGTAAATAAATTTTCGGTTTCCATTAATCTGAACGGGTTGTGTATACTTATTACGATCCGGGGTAGTTGCTCCCGGTATTTCCTGGCTATATAATGCCTTTGCTTCCGGTACCCGGCTTGTGAGGCTCACACTTACTCCTTTATGGGTGAGAGTGGGGCTAACGACTGCCTCCAGTTCAAAAAAGGCCTTACTGTAATTATTTCCAATTAACCCATAATATTGAACCAGGAATGGCATCTTCTTTTCAAAGGCCGTCCAGTTCTTTTTATCCTTTTGACTCCATAATACTTCACTTAGCGCACTTAAGCGTGGAAATAACATGTATTCAACTTTTGAGGTGTTTTTCAAATACTCGCTCCATAAATTTCCCTGGGCGCCTAAAATATAAGAATGTTTGTCGGCAGGAAGTTCCGCAGGTATGGGCTCATAATTATAAGTCTCCTCCAGGGGGGTATAGCCACCAATAGTAACAGAATCTTCGTTCCGGGTTTGTGAATGGTCCAAATAAACAAAGTTGCCTGGAGTCATTATCACTTTGTGATTTTGCTTTGCAGCCGCAACACCACCTTCTTCTCCCCGCCAACTCATAACAAGAGCATTGGGTGCTAGTCCGCCTTCCAGGATTTCATCCCAACCTATAATCTCCCGGCCTTTATTGTTGATGTATTTTTCCATCCTTTGAATGAAATAACTCTGAAGTCCGTGTTCATCCTTAAGGCCTTTTTCTCTGATTAACTGCTGGCAGAATGCAGAACGTTTCCAATTGGTCTTAGGACATTCATCACCTCCAATATGGATGTACTTTGATGGAAAAAGGGATATTACTTCGTCAAAAACGTCTTCCAGGAATTTAAAAGTGTTTTCCGATGGCACGAAAACATCATCATAAACGCCCCATCCCTGGATCACTTGTTTGGTGGTAGTATCACCTGCCCATTGGCTTTCCCTTGGAAAATACTTGTATGTGGCCTCCTCAGGAAAACAACTCAATTCAGGATAGGCAGCAATTGCAGCCGAAGCATGCCCTGGCAGTTCAATTTCAGGGATAATGGTAATATGGCGATCAGAAGCATATTGAACAATCTCCTTAATTTGTTCCTGGGTATAAAACCCTCCATAACGCTGATGGTCATTGCCGGTGCCGGGATAACGACCGATGATTGTTCCATTGCGGAATCCACCGACCTCTGTCAGTTTTGGGTACTTTTTAATTTCTATCCTCCAACCCTGGTCGTCTGTGTGGTGCCAGTGGAAATAATTCATTTTATGGAACGCTATATAATCAATGTATTTTTTAACGAAGTCCATTCCAAAAAAATGTCGCCCTTCATCAAGGTGCAGGCCCCTGTAAGCAAAACGCGGATAATCTTTAATGTGGAGGTAAGGCAAACTAAATTCATTACCATTACGGTTCTGAGATAAAAGTTGTAAAAGAGTCTGAACACCATGAAAAACTCCTTCAGCATCGTCCCCGCCAATAAAAACACCTCTGCTATTCACTTGTAATTCATATGCGCCGGGCTTTTGATCTTTACCATATAAATTGTAGAGGGTGATGCCTGTTGCTTCTGATGAATAAGCAGTGGTCATTGGGGTGCCAAATAATTTTTGCATGTATGAACCGAGAAATGCTGCGGAGTTCTCCAATCCCTTTCCCGCAATATTTATTCGGGTTTGGGAGGAAACAGAATAGTTGCCAGTATTTTTAAGTAGGGTAAATTCAACCGGTTCGGGAACAACAGACATTTGTTGGGCTTTGGTGCTTCCGAAGGTGACCAGCGCAAGCAATATCGCACAAGTAAAGTTTCGCATTCGTTTATAATTTGTTCTGATCTTGTAAAAATAAAGACCGGCAAAGAATGCTGCCGGTCTTTATTTTATCCATTTCCGGTTTTTATTTAACAACCGGTAATAATATTGCGGAAGCATTCCGGGCATCATGGTATAACCTGATGTTGGCTTTCTGGAAATCCTTATCACTTGCTTCATATATATTCATGAATTTCTGCGGATTTCTGTCCATCAAAGGAAACCAACTGCTTTGTATCTGTATCATTAACCGATGTCCTTTTTGGAAAGTGTGAGCCACATCGGGCAATTCAAATTTTACGCGTTCAACCGAATTCGGTTTAAAGGGAACTGGCGATTCAAAACTATTTCTAAATTTCCCCCGCATAATCTCACCTCTAACCAGCATCTGATACCCTCCCATTGGATAGGATCCGCCTACTGAGCGGTTTGGCTGGGGTATATCGTCTTCGTAACCGAAATCATCCGGAAAAACATCGATCAGTTTAACAACAAAATCCGCATCGGTACTGCTGATACTAACAAGTAGGTCCGCGATCAGCGGTCCCGCCAGTGTTAGATCACTTGCAAGTACACCAGTCTCAAATACCAATACATCGGGTCTGCGGGAGGCGAACCGCTGATCGTCTGTCATATATTCACGGGTACGTGAAAAATGAATTCCATCGGTATATGGAACGGGTTTCGATGGATCGCTGATATATTCTGAAAAAGATTGCTTTGTTGCAGGCTTTTCCCAGTCCAGTTTACCACCATCTTGCAAATAAATAGGTGTAGGCTGCATTTGCCTGGGTGGCCATTGCTCAAACTCTTTCCATTTATTTTCTCCGGTAAAAAAAACAGTAGCCTCCGCCAGTCCTGGCTCCGCACCCTTACCTTTCAGGTGATAATTGAAAAAAGGTATCTCAATATTGTTCTGGTACCATTCTGAGGTACGGCTTCCAAAACGGATATTTCCCAGGTAACTGCCATCTCCACGACTCCATTGTCCGTGAAACCAGGGCCCCATCACGAGTTTACTATTGGTTGTAGGACTTTGCTTTTCAATAGCCTTATAAAGATTCCATGCGCCATAAGTATCTTCTGCATCATATGTTCCGCCCACCGTTAACATTACTGGTTTTACATCATACATTGCTACCCTCGCATTACGTGCCTTCCAGAATTCGTCGTAGTTGGGATGTGCATAGAGATCTTTCCAAAATTTAATACTGTCGCCAGTCAATTTCATAAAATTGGGCAATGCTCCGATATCCAGGAAAGTTTTATAGTTATCATTTGCAGGCAGGTTAAGTTTATTAACAGGCGGTTTTGATGTTGGCACAGGACGTGGATATCCGAACCCACCGGCATAAAAGCTGAACCCATCCATTAATGCCAGCGCACCATTATGATGAAAATCGTCACCCAGGAACCATTCTGTAACGGGAGCCTGTGGACTTACAGCTTTAAGGGCGGGGTGACCGCTGGCGGCAGCCATGGTAGAATAGAAGCCTGGGTATGAGATGCCAAACACTCCCACTTTACCATTGTTGTTTTGTAGGTTAGTGGTAAGCCATTCAATAGTGTCGTATGAATCACTGGCTTCATCAATATCAGTCTTTGATTTTTTTGATTTGATAAAGGGCCGCACATCCACAAATTCTCCTTCGCTCATCCACCTGCCACGAACGTCCTGGATAACGATAATATAATTTTCCCGCATATAATATCGCCAATGGGTATCCCAAAAAGGTCTGAAATTATTCTCTCCATAAGGGGCACAACTGTAGGGAGTCCTGGTCATTAAAACAGGATGCTTTTCTGAATTGTCCTTTGGCATATAAATAGCGGTGAACAATTTGACGCCATCACGCATGGGAATATACTGCTCCATTTTAACGTAATTCTCACGGATCCATGCTGAATCTAACGTGTTTGTTGTTTGTGCCATTGAAGGCATCGAATTACAACAGACCAACAGGAATAAAAGGATTCTTCTCATTTGTTGTTAGTTAGGTATATGAAAGATGGGTTTAAAAATACTGAATTGATCCCGCAAATTGCCTTACTTTGAAAATTCAAAACCTGAGAAATGTTAATACGCAGAAAATTCCTTCAGCATTCTTTATTGGGTTCACTGGCTATTATGATAGGAGACCGTGGGATAAAAGCAAATGGACTGCATACAACCGCGCAGGCCAACGGCCCTGTTGTAATTTCAACCTGGGCTCCCAATGCTAAAGCAAATGCTGCTGCCTGGAAAGTGCTGGAAGCTAAAGGGAGAGCATTGGATGCTTGTGAGAAGGGTATCCACGTTACCGAAGCCGATCCCTCGGACCAGAGTGTGGGTTATGGAGGCTTACCTGATCGTGATGGGAAAGTAACTGTGGACAGTTGCGTTATGGATGAATTCGGTAACTGCGGAGCCGTGATGTGTCTTGAAGATATATTGCACCCCGTGTCCGTTGCCCGGTTGGTCATGGAAAAAAGTCCGCATGTGCAATTAGTGGGGGAAGGGGCATTAAAATTTGCATTAGAGCAGGGATTCACCCGGACAAATTTGTTGACACCGGAAGCCGAAAAAGCCTGGAAAGAATGGTTAAAAACTTCCAAGTATGATCCCATGATTACGGTGGATCACCTGGAAGAAAGAAATCGTAAACTGAAAAAACAACCGGGACAACAGCATGATCATGATACCATCGGTATGTTGGCTTTAGATGTGCATGGTAAACTGAGTGGTGCCTGTTCAACGAGTGGGATGGCATTTAAAATGCGCGGCCGGGTGGGGGATTCCCCGATCATAGGTGCTGGATTGTTCGTTGATAACGAAGTGGGTGCAGCTACTGCCACGGGCGTTGGAGAAGAAATTGTCCGGGTCTGTGGTACGCATACCATTGTGGAAATGATGCGACGTGGTGCCTCTCCTGAGGAAGCTTGCAAAGAAGCTGTTGATCGTATCGTCCGGAGGAATGGAAAAGAAAAGGCACGAAACATACAAGCAGGATTTATCGCTCTCAACAGGCAAGGAGAGGTTGGTGCTTATTCAGTAATTGAAGGGTTTAACTATGCGGTTCATACTGCCGGTGGTCCTTATACGAGAAATGCAAAATTCCTGATAAAATAAATACCGGATATGTCCTGTCTCCTGGAAGTTATTGCATTTACCATTGAGAGCTGCAGGCAGATCGAGCAGTCGGGTGGTGGGCGAATTGAATTGTGTGCCAATCCGCAGGAGGGGGGCACAACAGTTAGTTATGGCATGATGAAAGAGGCCCGCAAATCTGTACAAATACCCATTTTCCCAATTATTCGTCCCCGGGGAGGAGACTTCCTGTACAACGAATCTGAATATGCGATCATGAAAGAGGACATATTACAGGCCAAAAATCTGGGGATGGATGGCATCGTAATTGGACTTCTGAATAAAAATGGGACTATTGACCGGATACGGACTGCTTCTCTGGTAGAACTTGCGTATCCCCTGGAAGTGACTTTCCACCGGGCTTTTGACAGGGTGCCCGACCAATTCCTGGCATTAGAAGTTTTGATAGAAACAGGTTGCGATCGCGTTTTGACCTCCGGGGGGAACGATACTGCACCCCAAGGTCTTGCCCAATTGAGCAAATTGGTTAGAGCAGCCG
>CBFGLD010000056.1:0-15116 GCA_965649495.1 uncultured Flavihumibacter sp.
AAGATTTTTGAACGGTTTTATCGGATCGGGAATGAGTCGGTACGCAAAACAAAAGGAACCGGATTGGGATTATTCCTTTGTAAAAAGATCGCTGCAGACCACGGCGCTCAGATCCTGGTTAGGGATAATCAGCCTTCTGGTAGTATTTTTACCATTCAATTCAGACAATAACAGAGATGAAACCGCTTTCGATCTTACTGGTAGAGGATGAAGAAAACCTTCATGAAGCCCTGAAACTCAACCTGGAACTGGAGGGTTATGAAGTGACATCGGCTTTTGATGGCAGCAATGCAGTAAAAGCAGTGCAAAACGAATATTTTGACCTCATTATCCTGGATATCATGCTTCCCGAAATGGATGGACTGGCGGTGATGGAAAGCATCCGGATTTCCAATAACCAGGTGCCTATACTGGTGCTGAGCGCCAAAAGTTCCAGTGCCGACAGGGTGTTGGGTCTCAAAAAAGGGGCAGATGATTATATGACCAAGCCCTTCAACCTGGAAGAACTGCTGATCCGAGTTCAAAAACTTATTGAAAAGAACATGCGCCTCCAGGATAAGGACACGGTGGGAGATCATTACAGCTTCGGGAATAATAAGATCGATTTTAAAGCCCAGGAAGCGCTTACTCATTCGGGTGAAAAAATCCAGCTAAGCAAGAAGGAAGCCATGCTACTAAAACTCCTTATCGAGAACAAGAATGATGTAGTTCCAAGGGAGAAAATCCTTCAGGCAGTTTGGGGATATAACGTTTACCCCACCACGAGAACTATCGATAATTTCATACTGAACTTCCGCAAGTATTTTGAACAGGATAGTCGTAATCCCCGCTTTTTCCATTCAGTACGAGGAGTAGGATATAAGTATAGCGAGTAACATCCTTTTCAGATAACCCGGATGCGGAGGATCAGTTCTTCAGCCCGGGTCAGCAAGCTGTCGTCCGGTTGCAGGATGGAAGGAGGAGCATAGAGGGCCCAGTCGCATTGTTGCCAAATGGTGTCAAGCGCTGCCACATCATCTTTTGCCAATCCCCTTAAGCTCAGTAGTTCCAGAGCCAACGGTTTTTGCTGTGCAGAGCGTTGCAACTTCATTTTATCGGTGATAACTTCCCAGAGTGCTTTCTCAATGGCCAGGAAATACTCCCGAGCATTTCCTTCGTGCCGGGCTATTCTTGCCGGTTGAAGAGGGTCGGTCGATTCAGGGCCCGGTTCACGAGGCTGCAGGGTTGCTGTTTTTTCTACTGTTATCGTTTCCTGCCTCTTACGTCTCTTTTTCTGTGCCAGCAATAACAGTAGCGCAACCAATCCGGTGCCGCCAAGAACAAGGGCGATAAGCAGTTTGCTTTTGCGTGGTTCCCTAACCTTTTTTTCGTTTGCTCCGGGTGTGCCGCTAACTGCCCGCTTTATTGACGGGGTAATTCGAAACCGGATGCTGTCGCTGCTCAGGGTATGGTAGGTAGACAGGTACGGATCAAAGTAAGTGAACTGTATAGGTGCCAGGGTATGGATACCTGCTACGGCCGCCGAAAAATTATAGGTGAACGTCTTGCTGCCGCTCATAGGACTAATCATCTTGTTCAGGTTTTCACGGACTCCTGTTTCAAAACTCAGGAAGCCTGCAGGCAGGTTCCATGCCGGTTCATTCACCAATGGCAGGTTGCCGTTTCCTTCCAGGGTTAATTCAAGGCTGCCGTTATCGCCCGCTACCACCACACTGTCTTGTAACACCGCCTTCATGGTAAATTTTCCCACTGCCCCGTTGAAACCCGGCGGTGCACTATCCGGCAGTGATTTGATGGTAATGGTCTGTGGCTGGCTGCTCAGGGTGATATGGTGTTCTTCCCATTCTCCCATATTATCAGTGAGCAGGTCCTCGAACATTCGCTCCAGCGGTGAGCGGTCCTGTGGCCGCGGGGATTCCCCGGTTTTTCGTCGCAGAAAACGTATCGTATTCTGCAGTTCCACCGGCTCCAATACAAACATACCCTCCTGTAAAGGAAAGAGCTGGGTTTTGCGAATGATATGCACCTGATAATTACGTCCCTGGAAGTATTCCACCGAGGAGCCACCACCGTCCGGTTCCACCATGTCATAAACGCTGAATCCATTCATAGAGGGGCGCTTGCTGACCCTGGATTCAGAGCGGAGCCTGGTATACAATTTATAAGTTGCAACGATTGGTTCGCCGATATAGGCGGTGGTCTTGTCCACTTCCAGTCGCACCAGCAGGTTGCCCCTGATTTTTTCCGACGCATTTTCCCCGGCCTCCAGGATGTAATCTTCCACTTCCTGCTGCATGATGTCAGGGATACCCGGATTCATCGGGTAGGAGTTGGGTTTTGGTGGCGGACCTTCCTGCACTTCTATCGTCAGGTCATTGGACCGGGTAAGCTTTCCATTAATGATTGCTGTGGCTCCCCGTATGATATTCCGGCCTTTTTTCAGCGGTTTCAGGATATAGGTCATGGCCTTATAGCGGCTCAGTTGCCCGTTCACCAGGCTCATGCCGGTGGTTTCCACCGGACCGTGCATTACCTGGAAACCGATAAAGTCGGGAGCTTTGAAATCATCCATTTCCCCGGCATTTTCCAGTATGAACTGGACCTGCAACACATCGCCAGTACTGATGCTTTGTTTATCGGCGATGGTCGCAAAACTGATCTGCGCCAGGGAAAGCACTGGTAATAGTAAAATGCATAGTATAATAAACACGCGATTCGGCAAAACCTTCCTTTTTGACTGATTTTTGGAATTCAAAGATCGCCTAATTGGGGCCTCAGAACAATATCTTCCACGCATGCACGGGGTGATAAAAAGCTGGCAGCCTCAATCATGATGGCAACATCTTCTGCCATCATCAGGCGGTTGGGTTCCACACCAGCACCCTCCCAGGATGCAGTGTAAGCAGCACCGGGAATTACTGCGGTGACCTTAATGCCGTGGGGTTTCATTTCTTCGCGAAGATTCCTGCTGAATCCCAGCAGGGCAAATTTGCTGATGCCGTATGACCCACCATTAGGATAGGCCGTTAGGGATGCGATGGAACAGATATTAAAAATATGACCGGAACGGCGCTCCATCATGGAGGGTAGCAACGCACGGGTGAGGTGATAAGCACTCTGCAGATTCACCAGCATCATTTGCTCCAGTACGCCCTCATCTTCATTATGTACACTTCCAGGAAGAAAACGGCCGGCGTTGTTTATGAGGATATCTGGTGTACCATGCCGTAAGACCCAATTTGCAAACTTCTGAATATCTTCTTTTACGGACAGGTCCGCAGGAAAGCTGTGAATAACCGCATCAGGGTAATGCGTCACCAACTCATCCATGGCCTGGTACAAACCGGCTTCTCCCCGGCTACAAAGAAATAACTGGTGGCCACCTGCAGCAAATCGTGCGGCGATCGCTTTCCCAATTCCCTTACTGGCACCTGTGACTACAATATTCATGCTTAAAAATAAGCATCTTAGGCATGGGGACTATCAGCTTTTCTTTTAGCGGCTAACATTACCCACCCGATGATGCCTGCAGCAGCAAGACTCATCAGGATAATTCTCCAGGTGGTCACCCTGATATCTGTTACCCCCACACGTGTAGTTGTTTTTCCCGCCACCATGGTGCCCACGGTTAATTCCGCAATGGCATCGGTTTGTTTATTAAAATCCCGGTATTCCTGCCCATCACTAAAACGGGCGATGGCCAGCACCTTCGGGAGGTCCTGTTTAACCTTTTCCAGTTTATCCATGGTTGCTACGGCATTAAAACTTATCACACTGCTGCGGCCCAATAGGCGCACCTCATAATTAAGTACATTTATATCACTGCCGCTAACTGCAATTTCCCTTGCCCAGTGGAGTATCTTTTTTTCCTTATCGTAGTAAGGCAGTTCGGCCCAGCCCACAATGCTCATGGTATTGTATCCCCGCTGCAGGCGCAGGAAATTTGCAGCCTCCTGCTCCTGTTGCATATCAAATAGCAATTCTTCATAATTGGTATCATGGGCATCATGGTCTTTAACAAAACCAATCGGCTGATAACTGATCACATATGTGTATTCTTCATCGGCATGGTTGACCCGGAACGTTTCTTGCACCAGCATGCCCTGCACCGATGCATCGGGGAGGTTGCCCCATAATTCTTCCAGGATAAACCTCGTTTGAGCAGAATCAATAAACTGGTATCCCTTTGGTATTTGGATCATTGCCTGGCCACCTGCAATGGGGATCTGCCCCTGCTGATACCGGATCTTACGGTTAGTAGAATCTAATTGCTTGCGAAATTTTTTGATCATGGAAGCTTCGGACCTGCGAATAGCCCGGAGGCTGTCGGGATTGCCGGCAAACGAATAGGCGGTGCAAAGGAGCGCTACACCAGTGAACAAGAATTTAAACATAGTGCATTTAGGGTTTCGGGTTTCTACGGCAGGTTCTTATCATTGGGCCTTAACCAATAACTTTGCGGCAAATGAAAAAAAACTACCAGCATATTTTTTTCGACCTCGATCATACCTTATGGGATTTTGAATCCAATGCCTTGCAAACATTAAATGCTCTCTACGGTTCGTTGCAACTGTACGACAAAGGGATCGAAGACTTTGAACGCTTTCATAAGCAATATATTATACACAACGACAAATTATGGGAGAGATACCGCAACGGTTATATACGGGTAGATGAACTGCGATGGAAACGGATGTGGCATACCCTCCTCGATTTTAAAGTTGCAGATGAAAAACTGGCACGTCAGATGAGTGAGGAATTCCTCAATTTGTTGCCTACACGCACCAACCTCTTCCCACACACCCTGGAATTGCTCCAGTATCTTAGTAATAAAGGTTATGGCTTACACCTTATCACTAACGGTTTCGAAGAAACGCAGCATAATAAACTCAGGTATTCCAACCTGGATGGATTTTTCGGGAAGGTAATCACCTCTGAAGGCAGCAACAGCCTGAAGCCCCACCGCGAAATATTTGAATATGCTTACAAAGTCACCGGGGCCTTGCCAGGTTCCAGCATCATGGTGGGTGACAATATTGAAGTAGACATTGTAGGGGCTAGGAATGCAGGCATGGACCAGGTCTATGTAAATCATATAAACGACCAGGTTGATGCCTATGCCACCTTCACGGTTTTTTCCCTCCGTGAACTACAGGATCTGTTTTGATTATATTGGAATAAAAAAGGGCCGGGATCCTCGATCCGGGCCTTTTTTCAAGTAAGCAGTGGGCGCATTTTCACGCTTTTTTGCAGCAGGATTTCTTTTCACCTGCCTTGGCTTCTTTTTTGCAGCAGTCTTTTTCTTTCTTACCGCATTTTTTGCCGTCGCAGGCAACCGCAGCGCCTGCACTTAGCACCACAGCCATTGCCAGTACGATTAATTTCTTCATGTCTTACAGTTTTAGGATATAACTAAGATAATAGGGAAAACGTTAAAAGGCAAGCAAAAATTGCCCTTTTCCCTACCTTACCTCCTTGCTTACAAGGTGGCCAGTACCGTTACCCCGCCCTGCACCGCCTGGTTCAGGTTTACATTTACCCGGGTGCCAACAGGTAGAAGGATGTCAACGCGACTTCCGAATTTTATAAAGCCCAGTTCTTCATTCTGTTTCACCTGCATACCGGGTTGCAGGTAATTCACGATGCGTTTGGCAAGTGCCCCCGCAATTTGTTTAACCAGAATTTCTGTGCCATCACTTTTTTTCAATACTACGCTGTGTCGTTCATTCTCCGTAGAAGATTTCGGGTGCCAGGCCACTAGGTATTTGCCTTTGTGGTATTTGCTGTAAACCACCTCACCACTGAGAGGATTCCGATTAACGTGTACGTTGGCCGGACTCATAAAGATGCTCACCTGCAACCTCCTCCCTTTAAAATATTCCTCATCGGTCACCTCCTCTATCACTACCACTTTGCCATCGGCGGGGCAGGTCAGGATATTGTCGCCGTAGGTTAGGTTGCGACCGGGTATGCGAAAAAAAGATATGATGAAAAGTAATAATCCCAGTAATACGATAAAAATCAGCCAGCTTACCAGCGGCAACCTGGCACTGATAAAGAAAAAGGACAGGATGTTCAGGAACGCAAAGATCAGAGTGGCTATGGCGATCGACTTATAGCCTTCCTTGTGAATGGTCATGTTGTTGGTTTAAAGGGCAAAATTAGGCATAAGCCAAAAGAGACCAATTATTATCTTGCAGCCATGAGCGAACTGCAGCATCTTTCAGATTTCCTGGACCCCATTTCTGTTGCCCAGATCAGTGGTGATGAAGGTTTCCGGTCCGGTCAGATCGGTAAACACATCAGCGTATACGAAGAAGAATTTCCCGACCTGGCCGATGCAGACCTGGTTTTAATAGGATGTGGAGAAGAGCGGGGACTGGCAATGGGGCGCCCCTTCACAGATGCGCCCGACCGGATACGGGAGGAATTTTACCGCGTCTTTTACTGGCATTCCGATGTTAAGCTTGCCGACCTGGGTAATGTCAAAGCGGGGGAGTCGCTCAGCGACAGCTATGCAGCACTCAGGATCGTGATCCGGGAGCTGACTGATGCCGGCAAAATTGTGCTGGTGCTGGGAGGGGCACACGACCTTACCCTGTCGCAATACCATTCTTACGCTGACCGCCAGCAGATCATTGAAGCTGCCTGTATCGATGCGCGCATCGACCTTGACATGGACGCTCTTCCCCAGGCTGAACACTTCCTGATGGAGGTCCTTACCGGTGAACCCAATTTCCTTCGTCACTATAGCCACCTGGCCTTCCAGAGCTATTACGTGCACCCTTATATGTTAGAGAACATGGACAAGCTGCGCTTCGATTGTTTCCGTGTAGGGCAAATAAAAGAACAGATTGAAGAAATGGAGCCGGTGCTGCGCAATTGCCATATGGTGAGCTTTGACCTCTCGGCTATCGCAAATGCTTATGCGCCAGGATCCGCCCTCTCCCCCAACGGCCTCAGTGGGGAAGAAGCCTGTGCGCTTACCCGTTATGCCGGCATGAGTCCAACTGTCAATAGTTTTGGTATCTACGGTTACCATCCCGCCTCCGATATCAACAGAATGACTGCAAAACAGGTTAGCCAGATGATCTGGTACTTTATGGATGGCATCAGTAAGGGTAAACGTGAAACGTCTATCAGGGAACGGGAGTACTTCTATGAGTACAATACTGCTTTTGCCGAAGTGGAAACCGTATTCCTGCAGAGCAAGCGGACCGGCCGTTGGTGGATGCAGTTGCCCGACCAGCGATTCATCGCCTGCTCCTATAAAGATTATGTGATCGCAAGCAACAACGATATCCCTGAGCGGTGGTTGAGAGCACAGGAAAGACAATAGTCCATTTGCCCTTTTTCCTATATTTATAGGATGCAATTACCGCGTTACCTGATCATCCTCTTTATAGCTGGCACAACCCTGCTGGCATCCTGCTCCGTTTCCAGAAAGATCGACCGATCAGCGCATACACTGGTCCTGGATAAGGAAGGGCTGAAGCACGCACACATCGGTATCAGCCTTCTGGATGCTGCCACCGGCACTTACCTCTATAACCACCAGGCAGATAAATATTTTGTTCCGGCCAGTAATACCAAGCTGTTCACAATGTACGCAGGGCTGAAACTGTTAGGTGACTCCCTGGTAGGCATCCGCTACCACGAAACCACCGACAGCATCTACCTCCAGCCCGCCGCTGATCCCACCTTCCTGCATCCCGATTTCCCCCGGCAACCGGTGGTGCAATGGTTACAACAAACAGGAAAAGAACTGGTGATTACCGATGCCAATTGGAACGATAAAGAGTTCGGGTACGGTTGGTCCTGGGACGACTTCAATAGTGCCTACATGGCAGAAAAAAGTTCGCTTCCCGTATACGGAAACGTGGTCAGGTGGACCCAGGTCATTGAAAAAACAGAAGACGATGCGGGTAAATCCACCAATAATTCCTTCGTATACTCGGAACCGGAAGTGTCCTGGAAAGTCAACTTTAACAGCGGGAATAGCAGCCGCTTCAACGTTACCCGCGATCGCAACAACAACATCTTTTACATTTCTGAAGGACAGGAAATCCTCGCCAGCAGGGAAGTGCCCTTTGTGACTAATGGCCTGTTGTCTGCGTTGGACCTCTTAAAAGATACCATCGGGCGATCCATACTCTATGTGCCCCAGACTAATGCGGTGAAGCCCACGGCGCTGCTGCGGTCACAATTGCGGGACAGTCTACTGGCTATTATGATGCACCGTAGTGATAATTTTTTTGCCGAGCAGGTGCTCCTGATGGCATCGCAACAACTCTTTGGGGAAATGAAAGCCGCCGCCGTCATCGATACGCTGCTGAAAGGAAGTCTCAGAACCCTGCCCCAGCAGCCCAGGTGGGTCGACGGCAGTGGACTGAGCCGCTACAACCAGTTCACACCCCAGGATTTTATCTGGCTGTTACAGGAAATGGAGCGCAGCTTTACGCGACAGCAGCTGGAAGCCATCCTTCCCGGCTCCAATGAAGGTACCCTTGCCGGTTACTATAAAGATATGCCAGGGTCGATCCATGCAAAGACCGGTACCCTCAGTGGCCATGTAGCTCTCAGCGGCTACCTCACCACCAGGAAGAAGCGAAGGCTGCTCTTCTCCGTATTGGTAAACAACCACCAAACCAGTGCTGTAACCGTTCGCCGCAGTGTGGAAGCCTTCCTGAAAGAGGTGTGGAGTCGTTACTAGTTGACAGAAGGCCAGTTGCTTTTTCCTATCTTCGCCGCAAGAAAATCACAGAAAGAAATTGGCGGATAACATACAATTATTACCGGATCACATAGCCAACCAGATCGCGGCCGGAGAAGTGATTCAACGACCAGCAAGCGCCGTAAAGGAATTGTTGGAGAATGCCGTTGACGCTGGTGCTACCGAGATACGGCTGATAGTAAATAATGCAGGTAAGTCTCTGATCCAGGTGATCGACAACGGGAAGGGGATGGGGGAATTGGATGCCCGCCTTTGCTTTGAGCGGCACGCCACTTCTAAGATCCGCCGCATTGAGGATCTTTTTCAGATTCTTACCATGGGTTTCCGCGGTGAGGCGCTAGCCTCTGTGGCCGCCGTTTCGCAGGTAGAATTGCGCACCCGCCGGCCGCAGGATGAAATGGGTACTTATATAGAGGTTGAAAACAGCACCGTGATCCGCCAGGAGCCTTGTGCCACCGCCCCCGGAACCAGCATTGCCATGAAGAACCTTTTCTTCAACGTTCCCGCCCGACGAAATTTCCTGAAGAGTAACGCCGCTGAAATGCGCCACATCATTGATGAGTTCATCCGGGTGGCTATGGCCTTTCCACAACTGTTTTTTTCACTCACCCACAACAACCAGCAAGTCTTTCACCTCGATAAAGGCTCCCTCAAGCAACGAATCGTTCAGGTCCTCGGCAACGGTTACAATGCCCGGCTGGTAAGTGTACAGGAACAAACCGATTACCTGAACATACAAGGCTTTGTTGGCAAGCCAGAAACAGCTAAAAAAACCCGGGGAGACCAGTACTTCTTCGTCAACAACCGCTTCATCCGTAGTGCTTATCTGAACCATGCCGTGATGCAGGCCTACCAGGACCTGATACCGGCCGACAGTTTTCCCATGTATGTACTGTTCATTGACCTTAACCCCGAACAGATCGATGTGAACGTACACCCAACCAAGCAGGAAATCAAATTTGAGGACGAAAAGATCGTATACGCTTTTGTGCAGGCAGCTGTAAAACATGCCCTGGCCCAGTTCAGCATTACTCCCACTCTTGAGTTTGATATTGATGCGGGCATACAGCAGTCGGAAGCGGTATCCAAGCCCTTTACCGCCGAACAGCAAACGGCCGCCAGTAATTCGGGGCTATTCCAGTCCTTTAGCCGCGCCAACCAGGCCCACCTGGTGGAAAAGGGCAGTAGCTCCAGTATCCGGGGAACCGACCAACCCATTCCGGGGGCGGGACTGGCAGACTGGAAGTCATTTTTTGAACCTGCCACCGACGTGAATCCGGTAGGCGCTTCATCGCAGGTATCCGGACAGGAGGGCAAAGAGGCTGACTACAGCGATTCCTTTGATTGGGAAAAACCCAAAAAGAAATGGCAGCTACTGGAATACGGAGATCTTCTACAGGTGCAACACCAATATATTATTGCACCTACCATGCAGGGATTCCTGCTCTTGCACCAGCAATATGCCCATGAAAGGATTTTGTACGAGCGCTATGCCGCTGCATTGGTAGGAAAATCCATGGCCACCCAGCGGAGCCTCTTCCCGGTGACCCTGGAGTTTTCCCCGTCTGATGCCACGCTGGTCCAGGAACTCCTGCCTGATATGGGGCTGCTGGGCTATATGATTGAGCCCTTCGGCCAGAACAGTTTCGTCGTGCAGGGTACCCCGGCCGATATCCTCCAGGGAAATGAAAAAAGCGCCATTGAACAATTAGTGGAGCAATACAAGCATTTCAGCTCGGATGTGAAGTTCTCGCGACGGGAGCGGCTGATCCGAACCCTGGCGGCCCAGCATGCCATCAAAACGGGCACCCAGCTCACCCAAAAAGAAATGCGGCAACTGGCCGTTGACCTGCTCTCCTGTGCACAGCCGAATATTACTGCTACGGGAATGGCAACCTTCATCGAATTCAACAAAGAATACCTGGCCAGGCTTTTCGGAATCTGATCTACATCCCTGGTATTGACAAAATACTGGTAAAATTGGCTGAAATTTGTACCCTGCGCGTTTTTGAAAGTAAAAAAGACAAGGATAAGACTGAAGAATACCGGAATGGCGACAACCCTGCCTAAAAGAATTCTATTTTCTGCTGGAATCTGCGGGTTTTATCATTTTTCTGTTGCTTCATTGTGTTTTAACTTAGTCGCTCACCAGTAGACACTCCGTTTATGAAGCAACTTTGGTTAGGGTTCATCGCCATCCTGGGACTTTTCGGTACCGTATCCGCACAGAAAACCAGTCAGTTACCTGCCCAGCAGTGGGTGGACAGCATTTTCCGGACACTCAGCGAGGACCAGAAGATCGCGCAGCTCATGGTCATCCGCAGTTCCTCGATCCAGAACGGTCGCCCGGTATTTTACGACAAAGAGGTGGAAGCGCTGATCCGAAAATACAATATAGGGAGCATCTGCCTCTTCCAGGGTGGTCCTGTACAGCATGCCCTTCGGGTAAACCATTTCCAGTCTATTGCCAAAACCCCGATCCTCGTCACTATTGACGGAGAATGGGGCCTGGGCATGCGGTTCGATAGTGTGCAAACCCTGCCGCGCCAGATGATGCTGGGGGCCATGCAAAACGCTTCCCTTATGTATGAATACGGGAAAGTGGTGGCTGACCAGTGCCGCCGCTCCGGCATCCAGGTCAATTATGCCCCGGTTGTAGATGTCAACAATAACCCGGACAACCCCGTAATTAACGACCGCTCGTTCGGGGAAGATAAATACAAAGTGACCGATTTCGCTACCCGGTACATGAAAGGAATGCAGGATCACGGGGTGATGGCCAGCGCCAAGCATTTCCCGGGTCACGGCGATGTGGCGGTGGATTCGCATTACGATCTGCCGGTCATTCATAAATCCAGGCAACAGCTCGACTCCCTGGAACTCTATCCTTTCCAGCGGCTGATCGATTCCGGTGTGGCCAGTGTAATGGTGGCACATCTTTCCATTCCCGCCATTGATAAGACTCCTAACCTGCCCACATCTCTGTCAGTTAACAATGTGACGCACCTGCTCCGGGAACAACTGGGTTTCCAGGGGTTGACTTTTACCGACGCACTTGAAATGCAGGGAGTGGCCAAATTTTACCCCAAAGGGGAAGCTGCCGCAATGGCCCTCATCGCAGGGAATGACATGCTCTGCCTGCCGGGGGATGTGCCGGGTAGCATCGCCGCCATCAAAAAAGCCATCAAAAAGAAGAAACTGAACTGGAAAGACCTCAATAATAGGGTAAAAAAGGTGCTGTTGGCAAAATACCAGTATGGTCTCTCCAACTGGCAACCGGTAGAAACCTCTCGCCTTACGGAGGACCTGAATAAGGAAGTTGCTGGCCTACGCCGCCGGGTGGCGGAGGAGGCAATTACCCTTGTCCGCAATGAAAACCGCGCCCTTTTCCCGCTCACCCCGGGCACTTCCCGCCGGGTGGCCTATGTGGGCATTGGTCTTAAAAAGGACAATAAATTCGCCGCCCGGATGCGGGCCGATTACGATGCGCATACCTATTATTTTGATTACAGCAAAAACCGCGAAAAAGCCGAGGCCTTACTCCAGGTACTGAAAAACGATTATGATGTGGTAGTGCTGGGTTTTCATGGATATAACCGCGTACCTGCGCGCAATTTTGGAATCAGCGAAGCAGCAGTATACCTGGCCGGGCAGATCCAGCAGCAGCAGGAAACCGTGACCTTATTTTTCGGAAATCCTTACGCCATCCGGAACAGTTGTTCCGGCAAGGTGCTCCTGGCGGCCTATGAAGATGACCCCATAACCCAGGAAGTAGCCGCTGATATGCTCAACGGGAAATTCACCCCCAAAGGAAAATTGCCGGTGACCGTTTGTGAGAACCTCACCTATGGTACAGGTATTACCCAGGGTCGGCTGCTTGCCCAAACCTGGTCAGCCCAGGTGAAACTGGACCCCAACAAACTGGCCGTCATCGATTCCATCTGCCAGGATGCCATCGCTCAAAAAGCCATTCCTGGTTGCGTGGTACTGGTAGCGCGCGACGGTAAGATCGCATATGAACGCTCTTTTGGAACGTATACCTACCAGGATGCTACTCCGGTTTACTGTGAAACCCAGTACGACCTGGCCTCGGTCACGAAAATAATGGCCACCACCTTGTCTGTCATGAAGTTATATGATGAGGGCCACCTAGACATTCACAAGCGGATCGGGGATTACCTGCCCTGGACCCGTGGCAGTGATAAAGCCGGTATCATGCTCAAGGATCTGCTCATGCATGAAGGGGGACTCAAATCCTGGATACCCTTCTACCGCGAGACCATTGACTCCGTGGATGGCAGTCCAAACGGTGCCATTTATGCTTACCGACAGGATTCCCTCTTTTCCGTGCGGGTTGCGGAAAACCTATACCTGCGATCCGACTGGAACGATACCATGTATGCCCGGATACTCCAGAGTGAACTGGGGCCCCGCGGAAAATACATCTACAGCGACAACGATTTCATTTTCCTGGGCAAGATTGTGGAGGCCATCACGGGCAAAACCCTGGACCAATACTCCCGTGAAACCTTTTACGACCCGTTGGGACTTGCTGCTACCGGATTTACTCCCCGCAAACGCTTCCCGGCCAGTTATACGGCACCAACTGAAGAGGAGACCATTTTCAGAAAGCAGCTGATTCAGGGCGATGTTCACGATCCGGGCGCAGCCATGTTTGGTGGCGTGGCTGGTCATGCGGGCCTCTTCAGTAATGCGTATGAACTTGCCGTACTAAGCCAGTTATTATTGAACAAGGGTACCCTGAACGGAATCCAATATTTCAAACCGGCCACTGTAAACCTGTTTACCGCTTATAATACCAAAAACAGCAGGAGGGGATTGGGTTTTGACAAACCCGAAAAAGACAATGCCGACCGCAAAGAACCCTATCCGGCCAGTATGGTAACTCCCGAAACCTTTGGACATACCGGTTTTACAGGCACCTGCGTTTGGATCGATCCGAAACATAACCTGACCTATATCTTCCTGAGCAACCGGGTGAACAATAATGGGGATCCAAATCGTTTCCTGAAGATGAGTGTGAGGCCCAAAGTGCACGACGCCATCTACCGCGCCATGATGGATTGATGCTTGTGCATTGACATTCTTCGCTTACATTTGTTCCGCTTGCTATGTACTTATTCATCTAACAAACCAAACCAGCTAAAAAATGAGCTACATTTCAGAAGTACATGCCCGGCAGATCCTTGACAGCCGCGGAAATCCTACAGTTGAAGTTGATGTGATCACAGACGAAGGAGCCCTGGGCCGCGCTGCCGTTCCCAGTGGGGCCAGCACCGGTATTCACGAGGCAGTGGAACTGCGCGATAACGATAAAAAGAAATACGTAGGCAAAGGTGTTTTGAAGGCCGTTAAAAATGTAAATACCATTATCTCTGATAAATTATTGGGATGGGAAGTTGCAGACCAGGCGGGTATCGATAACCTGATGCTGCAACTGGACGGTACGCCAAATAAGGGAAAGCTGGGTGCCAATGCCCTGCTGGCGGTCAGTATGGCAGCAGCCAAAGCAGCAGCCCTGGAAGCAGGATTGCCGCTTTACCGCTACATCGGCGGAACCAATGCCAAGACCCTGCCGGTGCCTATGATGAACATCCTGAATGGTGGTGCACATGCCGATAATAAGATTGATTTCCAGGAGTTTATGATCATGCCAGTAGGGGCGCCCGATTTTTCTGAGGGGCTTCGATGGGGCGTTGAAATCTTCCATACACTGAAAGGGGTACTGAAGAAAAAAGGTTACAGCACCAATGTGGGCGACGAAGGGGGATTTGCACCCAATATCCAGAGCAACGAGGAAGCTATTGAAACGGTCCTGGAAGCCATTACCCAGGCCGGCTATAAAACCGGTTCTCAGATCATGATCGCCATGGACGCAGCCAATTCTGAACTTTGGGATGCAAAGACCAAGAAATATATCTTCCACAAGAGCGACGGTAAGAAAATGACCCCCGATCAACTCGTAAAATATTGGGAGTCATGGGTGAAGCAATATCCCATCGCATCCATTGAAGATGGTATGGCCGAAGACGACTGGAACGGCTGGAAGGCATTGACCGATACCGTAGGCAGCAAGTGCCAGCTGGTGGGAGACGATTTATTTGTGACCAATGTGGAACGCCTGCAACAGGGGATTGACAAAAAGATCGGTAACGCCCTCCTGGTGAAAGTGAACCAGATTGGAACCATAACTGAAACCATTAATGCCGTAACGCTGGCACAACACAATGGTTATAACACCATTATGAGTCATCGCAGTGGTGAAACCGAGGATACCACCATCGCAGACCTGGCCGTTGCTCTGAACTGCGGACAGATCAAAACGGGTTCAGCCAGTCGTACTGATCGTATGGCCAAGTAC
>CBFGLD010000057.1:0-14847 GCA_965649495.1 uncultured Flavihumibacter sp.
TTATCCCGCCGCCAAAATCCGCAACTGACCTGGCCCAACAACAACCAGGCGCCGGTATTTGGCAACCCGCCCCAGCCCTATCACCTCAGCGAGCAGGAATATTTTATCCTGGATTTTGTGAGCCAGTTCCCGGGATTCCCTCCTCCGGATTTCCCGAACCCCACAGAGCAACCAAGCCTCTGGTTGTCATATGAAAATAACCGGAGCGGCGGACTTACCAGTCCAACCCAGGTGGCCCCATTTGCCTGGCTGACGAACCGTTGGGAAAACCTCTCCAACCAGCCCCCCATCCCGGAAACAGTAGATGGTATTACTTATATCCGTTCAAATGTGCGAGCATTTTCGGTTGCCGACAATAACCCGGTTTTCACTTTTGGCACCAATAACCCGATCGCTAACCCTCTGCCCGTGAGCTGGCTGAACTTTACCGGACGTTATGTGAACAACGTTGTGGAACTGAGTTGGAGCACTGCCATGGAGCAAAACAATGATTTCTTCACTGTAGAACGCTCTGCAGACGGCATCCAATACACTGCCATTGGTACCGTGAAAGGAAACGGTACTACTTCCAGTGTCAGCGTTTATAATTTCACCGATGCACAACCGCTTTCCGGAACTGCTCATTACCGGATCAAGCAAACCGACCTTGACCGCAAATACGCATACAGTGACGTGATCCGGGTTAACCCGGGAGCGGTAGCCCTGAAAGGCCTGCGGCTTTACCCCAACCCTGCCGTTGCTTCTGTACCACTAACTCTGGAGAACAGCAACTGGCGCAACCAGAAAGTAAATGTCACCATATACAATGCCATTGGCGCTATTGTACGCCAGGAGCAGGTGAATTTCGGAGCCGATGGGCGTAACCGCATCAGCACTTCCGGTCTCCAGAAAGGATCCTATTTTGTAAACGTGTATTACAACGGCGAAAAGCAAACGCTGCCATTCGTTATCCAGTAATCATCCCTGATAGTATAAAAAGACCGTCGGATCCCGACGGTCTTTTTTTTGTGTAAGCGCCTAAATTTGCACAACTTCAACCCATGTTGTACCGACTGGTCAAAATACTGATGCGATCCGCCCTGGGCCTGTTTTACCATCGCTCGATGCTGCGCAACCTGCATCATATACCCGCCAGCGGCCCCATCCTGCTGATCGCTAATCATCCCTCCTCGCTGATGGATGCGGCTTTCCTGGGAGCGCTTTTGAAAAGACCGGTACATTTTTTTGCCAGGGGTGATGTGTTTATCAACCCCCTGGTAACGCGGATATTGAGGGCCCTTCACATGCATCCCCTCCACCATCACCAGGAGGGCCGGCACACCCTGGATCTTAACAATGAATCCTTTGAGACCGCTATTGAATTGCTGAAAGCCGGGGAGGTGGTGCTTTTTTTCCCAGAAGGATCAAGCCATACCGATTACCACCTGCGGCCCTTCCGCAAGGGCGCGTTCCGGATCGCATTACAGGCAGTTTCGGAAGCGGCCGGTATGCAGCCACTGCCCGTTGTCCCTATTGGTTTGAATTACAGTCACCCTACGCGAATATTCAGCACCGTCTGGGTTCAGTCAGGCCAACCCCTTTGGGTAAACGATTACCTGGAACGGTACCGCCATCATGCGGCCGCAGGAGTAAGATCCCTGACTCAAGACGCAGAAAAAGCAGTCAGGGCTTTATGCTTACACGCTATGCAGGGGCATTCGCCACAGCTTTACGAGGTTCTGAACATTTGGAGAAACCAGGAAAGTACCGAAATGATGGAAGGTGCCAAACAGATCGAGAGGGAGATGATTATCAGCAATACTCAACCGAAATGGATGCACCTGGTAATTGAAGACCTGCAGCAGTACCTCCTGCTGCTGGAACAACACGATACAGAAGACAGGATGATAGCCCTGGCAGCGCGTAAGAAATTTTCAGCAGCGCCGCTGGTTCTTGGCTTTCCGGCTGCAATGGCAGGATGGATGCTCAACGGAATTCCCCTGCTCACGGCTAAGGTCATTGCAGACAGGAAAGTAAAGAGGGTAGATTTCTATTCCTGGATACTGGTGGCAGCCGCTGCCTTGTTAACCGTTTGCTGGTACCTGCTGCTAGCCGTGGGGGCATTCCTGTTGCTGCCCGCCTGGAAAGCATTGACTCTCCTGTTCATTGCGTATGCAACAGGCCAGTATAGCTGGAATTTCTACCGGTATTTCCACCAATGGAGGCTGCAACAAAAAGGGCGAAAATTACCGGAGGCAACGCTAGCCCAGGCCAGGGAATTTCGTAATAAAATCCTGGCAGCCGTGGAGGCCATGATAGATGCTACCAGCCCAGCCTAAAGCTTACCGCCTTTGATCTCATCCACCACTCCGGGATCCAGCAGGGTAGATGTATCACCCAAATTTTCGGTTTCTCCTTCCGCAATTTTTCGCAGGATGCGACGCATGATCTTACCGCTTCTTGTTTTCGGCAATCCACTCACAAACTGGATCTTATCCGGCTTGGCGATAGGCCCTATGATTCGGCTAACCGTCTGCGTAATATCCTGCCGGTTAAGGTGTTCGTCACCATGACTGCTTTGGTAAATTACAAATGCATAGATGCCCTGGCCTTTGATATCGTGTGGATAACCCACCACCGCGCTCTCTACCACACCGGCATGCATATTGATCGCATTCTCCACTTCGGCTGTCCCGATACGGTGGCCGCTTACATTCAGTACATCGTCCACCCGCCCGGTGATCCGGTAATTGCCGTTCTCATCGCGGTAACAACCATCGCCGGTGAAGTACATACCGGGATAGGTGCTGAAATAATTGGTCCGGCATCTTTCATGATCTCCATAGGTGGTCCTGAGGATGGAAGGCCAGGGGAACCGAATGCAGAGGTTGCCGCTTACGTTATTTCCTGAGATCTCTGCTCCACTTTCATCCAGTAACACGGGTTGTACGCCGGGCATCGGCAAAGTGGCGAAGGTGGGTTTGGAAGGTGTGATACCAGCCATATTACTGATCAATACCCCACCGGTTTCTGTTTGCCACCAGGTATCCACAATGGGGCACCGGCCTTTACCGATCTCTTCATTGTACCAATTCCAGGCTTCTTCGTTGATCGGTTCCCCTACTGTCCCAAGAACCTTAAGAGAAGACAGGTTCTTACCGTGCACCGGCCCAAGACCAAATCCCATCAGGGAACGGATGGCTGTGGGGGCCGTATACAAAACATTCACCTTGTATTTGTCCACGATCTCCCAGAACCTGCCCGCATCCGGCCAGGTGGGGATGCCTTCAAACATGAGGGTGGTAGCGCCGGAAAGCAGGGGACCATACACTATATAACTATGACCTGTGATCCAGCCGATATCGGCGGTGCAAAAATGAATATCCCCGGGTTGGTATTGAAAGGTATTTACAAAAGTATAGGCTGTGTAAACCATATATCCGCCTATGGTATGCACCACACCTTTTGGCTTACCAGTGGACCCCGAAGTATACAGAATAAAGAGGGGATCTTCCGCATCCATTTCTTCAGCGGGGCAATCCGGGTTTCCCTGGGTTTCCACCTTGCGGATCTCATCTTCCCACCATACGTCACGCCCCTTGATCATAGAAACCGGGGTGCGGTTCCTGGTCAGAACGATCACCCGCTTCACAAACCGGCACTGGATGAGTGCATCATCGATCACGCTTTTCAGCGGGATGGATTTATTACCCCGGAATGCCCCG
This sequence comes from uncultured Flavihumibacter sp., assembly GCA_965649495.1. GTDB lineage: Bacteria > Bacteroidota > Bacteroidia > Chitinophagales > Chitinophagaceae > Flavihumibacter. The sequence continues at coordinate 3,705 of CBFGLD010000057.1, forward strand.
TCTGCTGTTATGACAAATTCAGCGTTGGCATCCATGATTCTGTCTGCGATGCTTTGGGCACTGAAGCCGCCGAAGATAACGCTGTGGATAGCACCAATTCGGGCGCAGGCCAAAACCGCTATGGCCAGTTCCGGTACCATGCCCATATAAATGCATACCCGGTCTCCCTTTTGGATGCCGTTATTCCGGAGTACATTGGCAAACTGCACCACTTTATTATGCAGTTCCCGGTAGGTGAGGATACGATGATGTTCCTCGGGATCATTGGGTTCCCAGATGATAGCGGGTTTATTCCCCAGGGAGCCCAGGTGCCGATCGAGGCAGTTCTCCGTAATATTAAGTTTCCCACCGATAAACCATTCAATTTTGGGATCGGTGAAGTTCCAGTCCAATACCCTGTCCCACCGCTTACGCCAGAAGAAATTGGAAGCGATGTCGGCCCAGAAACCTTCCGGGTCGGTAACGCTTTTCTGGTAAACGGATTGGTATTCTTCAAGAGACCTGATCTGGAAAGGATATGACATTGCTTCGATTTTATTTGGGAAGATAAATGTAGAAAAGAATATTTTACAAACAAGTTCCAACACAACTGCCATACATGAATCCAAACCAAAACAGCCAGGGCATCTGGAAAGTGATCGGTGCCTCATCCGTGGGCACCCTGATCGAATGGTACGATTTTTACATTTTCGGTAGCCTTGCCACGGTAATCTCCAAACAATTTTTCCCGCAAACGGATCCTACCGCCGCACTCCTGAGCACCCTGGCCACCTTTGCTGCCGGATTTGTGGTGAGGCCTTTCGGGGCACTGGTATTTGGCCGGCTCGGCGACCTGATCGGGCGAAAATATACTTTCCTGTTAACCCTGGTACTGATGGGAGGATCCACTTTTGCCATCGGTCTGGTGCCGGGTTATGACAGTATTGGGTTTGCCGCACCTATCATTGTTTTACTCCTGAGGTTGATACAGGGACTGGCGCTGGGCGGCGAATACGGTGGTGCCGCAACTTATGTTGCCGAACATGCCCCGCCCGATAAACGCGGTTTCTTTACCTCCTGGATCCAGACCACGGCAACTCTGGGCCTGTTTGTTTCGCTGGGGGTGATCCTCCTTACCCGGCACAGTCTGGACACCAACCTGGAAGCATCCATCCGCAAGTTCAACGATTGGGGTTGGCGCATTCCTTTCCTGGTTTCCATCCTGCTGGTGGTGGTATCCATATATATACGTCTCCGCATGAATGAATCGCCGCTATTTGCCCGGCTGAAATCCGAAGGCAAGGTTTCCACCAATCCTCTCAAGGAAAGTTTTGGGCACCGGACCAACCTGAAAATGGTGTTGCTTGCTTTGTTTGGTGCCACCATGGGACAAGGTGTGGTTTGGTATACAGGCCAGTTCTATGCGCAATCGTTTATCGAAAACGTCTGCAAGGTGGATTTCGATCAGAGCCGCACCATCATTATCTGGGCCATCGTTTTAGCGACCCCGTTTTTCGTCGTATTCGGTGCCTGGAGCGACCGCGTGGGCCGCAAATGGATCATGATGACAGGGATGTTGATCGCGATATTTTCCTACCGTCCGATCTACCGGACCTTTATGGAACTTACCCATATCACTCCCGATCAAACGCAACTGGCCACTACAGCTACCACTCAGAGAAAGGCGGTACTGCTTTCCAATGGCAGCGATTCCCTTATCAGCACCACAACACTAAAAAACCTGCCGGGCGGCATGCAATTCAAGGAGCTGCGGGTGGATACACTGAACAGTGCTTCGGGTAAAATGTTTGCAGCGCCAACAGCATACCTCGAGAAAAAACTGGACCCTGGTACCTACTGGAAAATGGTGGGATTGGTATTCCTGCAGGTTCTGCTTGTCACTATGGTGTATGGCCCCATTGCAGCCTTCCTGGTAGAGTTGTTCCCGACCAAAATACGCTATACCAGTATGTCGCTCCCCTACCACATCGGCAATGGCATTTTCGGTGGATTGACACCATTCATAGCAACCCTGCTCACCACCATATATACCGATAAGCTGGTGGGCTTGTGGTACCCTATCCTCATTGCAGCTGCCTGCCTGTTAATCGGGACTCTGTATATCAGCAACCGCATTGATCCGAATGTAAACGACTAAAATCAATTTCATGAACCAATTGAAAAGATATTTGGGTATACTATGGATGGCTTTGTCGCCGTTATCCCTGTACTACCTGGTTCGGACTGCGGCATCGGAGATACGCGCCAACCCGGTCATGGACACTATGATCCAGTGGGGAGTTTTTGTTGTCATTTTCATCCCTATTGCCATCGGGCTGCTGGTTTTTGGCTATTTCGCTTTCCAGGGCGAATACGACCATCTTCCCGAGAGTTCGGAGGAAATAAAGGATTGATATGGGCCAGGTTACTGGTTTCTTTAAGTCCATGTTAAAAGGTTTAACAATTCAGGCAATCTGGGTCCTTTCCTTTAATTTTGCGATGCAATGAGCAGTAGCACCATCATATTTGGAAAACAGTTATACCGGTCGAAGGTCATCCTCTGTGGTATTTCTGTGCTTTTTATGATGCTCCTGGGCTCCACACTGGTTATGTTACCTTTAGTATCTAAACAGAACAAAACCATCGTTCTTAACCAGGTGGAAGAAGAAGCCGGTAGTGGTTCCAATGGCCTTACCGAAGAAAACAAACATGGAAAGTCCATTCACAGCCACCTGTTCGATCTCGACTCATTCATGCAATTGCAATGGGTGAAAAAAGCCAATTACAATATCCCTGCCTCAGTGGATATCCTCTCTTCATTACATGCCCGCAGAGTGGTGCAGCCTCCCGAATGTTGATCCTTATTTTTTATTGCTGACGTAAAATGGCACACTACCGTAAAGGTATCGTGTATCCGTTTCTGTTAAGTCATTCCAGTCAGGCCAGGCCTGGTTCAGATCTCCGGACACCAGCGGCCAGAACATCTGTCAATTCTATAATAACATAGTATGAATCGTCCAGTACGCAACCCTTTCTCCAACCTTGGAGCGGATTTTCCGGCATCCATCGTTGTTTTCCTTGTGGCTTTGCCACTTTGCCTTGGCATTGCCCTTGGTTCTAATGCACCTCTTTTTTCAGGACTGATCGCCGGTATCGTAGGAGGAATCGTTGTCGGCATCCTCAGTGGTTCCCAGATCAGCGTTACGGGTCCCGCTGCCGGCCTGACAGCAATTGTAGCTACGGCCATCGGGAAGCTTCCCACCTTTGAAGCCTTCCTGCTGGCAGTGGTGATTGCAGGTGTTTTCCAGGTCATTCTTGGGTATTTAAAAGCTGGTATTCTGGGCGACTATATTCCCGGAGCGGTAATTAAAGCGATGCTGGCAGCCATCGGCCTGATCCTGATCCTGAAGCAACTGCCGCACCTGGTAGGCTACAACGCCGATTTTGAAGGGGATGAAAGTTTCCGACAGCCCGACGGCAACAATACGTTCACCGGCATTTTTGCCGCCTTCAATTACATTTTACCCCTCGCTGTTGTCATCGGGCTGGTGTCCCTAGGTATCCAGATCCTGTGGGAAAAAGTCCTGGTTAAAAAAAGTAAGATATTTAAACTCATCCCGGCGCCACTCGTTGTGGTCCTGGTAGCTGTTGGAATCAACGAATGGGCAAGGGGTAGCAACGCTTCCCTGGCCCTGCCGGGCCATGCCCTGGTAAGTATCCCGGTAGCAGATTCCTTTCAAGGTTTCATTTCCTTTTTCACCTTACCGGATTTCGGACAGATCGGGAATGCACAGGTATGGATTTCAGGAATTACCATCGCTATTGTTGCCAGCCTGGAAAGTCTCCTGAACATTGAAGCATCCGACGAACTGGACCCTTATCAGCGGGTAACACCCACAAACCGGGAATTAAAAGCACAGGGTGCTGGCAACCTGCTTTCCGGACTGATCGGCGGACTTCCCGTTACTTCCGTGATCGTACGTACTTCCGCCAACGCAAATGCCGGAGCAAAATCAAAATTGTCATCCATTATACACGGCTTTTTACTTCTGCTGTGCGTGGCGCTTATTCCCACCATCCTCAACCTGATCCCCCTGCCGGCTCTGGCAGCGGTCTTGATTTATACCGGTTTCAAACTGGCCAAACCTGCCATATTCAAGGAATTTTATACCAAAGGATTTGACCAGTTCATTCCCTTTGTGGTAACCATCGTTGCCATCCTGCTGACGGACCTGCTGGTAGGTATCCTGATAGGTTGTGTGGTTGGACTCTTCTTCGTTATGCGCAGTAATTTCAGGTCGGCGGTTTTCGTAGTGAACGACGACAAGAATTATCTCTTCCGGTTACGCAAAGACGTTAGCTACCTCAACAAGCCCATTATCAAGCGGAAACTTGCCAAGGTTCCAGATGGTGCATTTGTACTGATCGATGCTACCAGGGCCGATTTCCTTGACCGCGATGTTGTGGAGGTAATCGAGGACTTCATGATCAGTGCACCGGTGAGAAATATTACCGTAGAGTTGAAAAAAAGCAGTTATAAAGAACAAGGATTTACTCATATTACAGAACAAATTAAAGTGGCATAATGGAATCGTATCAAAAACTATTACTGGAAAACAAAGCATGGGCAGCAGAAACAGTATCGGAAGATCCGGAATACTTCAATCGCCTGGCGCACATTCAAACCCCTGAATTCCTCTGGATCGGATGCAGTGACAGTCGCGTACCTGCCAACCAGATTACGGGCACACAACCCGGTGAAATCTTCGTTCACCGCAATGTCGCCAACATGGTGGTACATACCGACCTCAACCTGCTGACGGTATTGGAGTATGCAGTGAATCACCTGAAAGTAAAACACGTCATCGTTTGCGGCCACTATGGTTGCGGTGGGGTGAAAGCGTCCATGACCAAGCACAATTTGGGGATCATTAATAAGTGGCTCCGGAACATTAAGGATGTATACCGCTTCCACCGCGAAGAATTGGACCTTATTTCGGATGCGGAAGCAAGGGCTGACAGGCTGGTGGAGCTTAATGTAACCGAGCAGGTAATGAACCTGGCGAAGACCTCCATCATCCAGAAAGCATGGAAAGACAGGCAAGCGCCACACCTGCACGGCTGGGTTTACGGACTCAAGGATGGCATCATCAAGCCCGTATTTGAAATGCCTGCAGGCACTCATCTGGATGAACTGTATGAATATGATGACTTATAATTCAGTAGGTTTGTCATCCTATGTCAATATTGGTTGAGAACTTACAGAAAATATACGGCCAGCAAAAAGCCGTAAATAATATTTCCTTCGCCGTTAACAAAGGCGAAATAGTTGGTTTCCTGGGCCCTAACGGGGCGGGAAAATCAACCACGATGAAGATCCTGACGGGATACCTGCGCCCGGATGGTGGAAAAGCGCTGGTCTGCGGCACTAACGTGCTGACAGACCCGCTGACCACCAAATCCAGAATCGGATACCTCCCGGAATCCAATCCCCTTTACTATGATATGTATGTGCGGGAGTACCTCCATTTCATGGCAGATGTACACCAGGTGGCCGACAAAGCGCAGCGTATTAATGCAGTGATACAACGGGTGGGACTAGGCCCCGAAAGCGATAAGCGCATTGGTCAACTGTCAAAGGGGTACAAACAAAGGGTGGGACTGGCTGCGGCGCTGATTCACGACCCGGAGGTGCTGATCCTGGATGAACCCACTACCGGCCTGGACCCCAACCAGATCATCGAAATACGGGAAGTAATACGGGACCTTGGGCGTGATAAGACGGTTTTATTTTCCACTCACATCCTCCAGGAGGTGGAGGCTGTCTGCAACCGGGTGATCATTATCAATAAAGGAACCCTAATTGCGGACAGCACCGTATCGGAACTGCAGTCTACCCACAGCAAACCCGTCATCCGCGTACAGTTTAAAGAAGCACTGGAATCCCAGTGGATGGAACGGGCGGTCAGCAGCCTGGTTTCCCTGAACCGCATTTCTGCGCAGGAATGGGAATTGGAAGCAACGGATATCAACGAAGCCAAAAAACAGCTTCTGGCCCTTGCCGTGGACCAGAACCTTAATATCATCAGCCTTCAAACCGGCGATCAGAGCCTGGAGGAAGTCTTCCGAAACCTGACTGCCGGGCAGTGATTCCATTTGGCGGGTTTCCCCCTTATCTTTGTAAATATGCGCAAAGAAGAACTCCTCTCCGATGTGGTGATCAAGTTCGCCGGCGATAGCGGCGACGGTATGCAACTTACCGGGACCCAGTTCACCACCAATACCGCTTTATTGGGAATTGACCTGGCCACTTTCCCCGATTTCCCTGCAGAGATCCGCGCGCCGCAAGGCACTATCCCCGGCGTGAGCGGCTACCAGCTCCGGTTTTCCAGCGACCGGGTTTTTACACCGGGTGATGCCTGTGACGTTCTGGTAGCCATGAATGCAGCTGCACTGAAGTCGAACCTGAAGTCCTTGAAAAAAGGCGGAAAGATCATCGTGAATGTGGATGGGTTCGATGCCAAGAACCTGCGATTGGCCAATTACCCCGATGGCGTGAACCCCATTGAAGACGATAGCCTCACTAACTACGAGGTCATCAAAATGGATGTGACCAAGATGACCCGGGAAGCTTTGAAAGATTTCACCCTGGGCACCAAGGAAAAAGACCGTGCCAAGAATATGTTCGTGCTGGGATTTCTGTACTGGATGTATAATCGTGACATGGAAAGCAGCATCAAGTTCCTCACCGAAAAATTCGGAAAGAAACCCGATCTGCTGGAAAGTAATATCAGGGTACTGAAGGCCGGCTATAATTATGCGGATACCACCGAGACTTTCACCACCCGCTATAAGGTTGAAAAAGCGCGTATGGATGCTGGTGAGTACCGCAGTATAATGGGCAACCAGGCCCTTTCGTTTGGATTGATAGCAGCATCCAAAAAAAGCGGCCTACCCTTGTTCCTGGGTTCCTATCCGATCACACCTGCTTCCGATATCCTGCATGAACTGAGCCGCTATAAAAATTTTGGCGTGAGGACTTTCCAGGCTGAAGATGAAATTGCAGCCATCACTTCCGCTATAGGGGCGGCATACGGAGGCCATTTCGGGGTAACCACCACTTCAGGTCCGGGTATGGCTCTCAAGACAGAAGCCATGGGCCTTGCCGTCATGTTGGAGATTCCACTGCTGATAGTGAACATACAACGAGGCGGGCCGTCCACCGGCTTACCCACCAAAACCGAGCAAAGTGATCTCCTGCAAGCCTATTACGGTCGTAACGGGGAATGTCCCATGCCGGTGATCTCAGCTTCCACCCCCAGTGATTGTTTCGATGCCGTATATGAAGCTGCCCGGATTGCAGTACAGCATATGACGCCGGTGATCTTCCTGAGTGACGGGTATATTGCCAACGGTGCCGAGCCATGGAAATTTCCTTCCAGCGAAGACCTTCCGCCCATTAAAGTGTCTTTCAAGACCGACCTGGGTCACGGCGAGGAGAAATTCCAACCTTACCTGCGGGATGAAAAACTGGTTCGGCCCTGGGCTATTCCAGGCACACCCGGATTGGAACACCGGGTAGGTGGATTGGAAAAACAAAACATTACCGGCAACATTTCCTATGACCCGGATAACCATCAGCTCATGGTTAAAATCCGCCAGGAAAAAGTAGATAAGATTGCTGAATATATTCCAGAGCAGAAGCTGGACAGTGGCCCTGAAAAGGGACAGGTGCTGGTACTGGGATGGGGGTCCACCTATGGCGCCATCAAGAGTGCGGTGAGCGAATTGCAAGCTGAGGGCTATTCGGTTAGTCACGCTCATCTGCGTCATCTCCGTCCTTTCCCCCGCAACCTTGGAGACATCCTGAAAAATTTTGACCAGGTGCTGGTACCCGAGATCAATAATGGCCAGCTTATAAAGATCATCCGTGATCAGTATCTTGTTGATGCAAAAGCCCATAATAAGATCATGGGTATCCCCATCACCAAGACTGAACTGGTGCTCAAGCTCCGCGAACTTCTGGGCGGCATGAACTGATTTGAGAATCGTATTTTTGTTCAGCCGGATTCCGAAAGCCTCCTGGTAACCCCAGGAGGCTTTACTTTTTTTGTAACTTAGGATACTATCATTCACCTTCTTCGTTATGAAAAAGCTATTCCCCTTCCCGTTATTTCTGGCTTTATCCTTAGCCTCCGCGGCACAGAAAAATGCATCCATTTCTTTCGAAAAATGGATCAGCCTTAAAAATGTTTTCGCCCCCCTTATTTCCGATGATGGGCATACCATTGTGTTCACCCAGGGCAGCACCGAATGGTCCAATAACAGTTATGACAACGAATTGTGGATGAGCCGTCATGGCGCCCCCCCCGTTCAGCTGACGCGTACCCCCAAAGGAGGAAGTTTTGGAGCCCGTATCAGTCCTGATGGAAAATGGGTGGGTTTTCTTGCCGACAGGGGGGATAAGACACAGCTTTACATCATCAGTGTTTCGGGTGGTGAGGCCCTCCAGGTAACTAAGGAGGAGAATGGGATCGCGAGTTACGAGTGGAGTCCCGATGGTAAATGGATCGCTTTCACAATGACCGATGCTGAAAGCGAAAAAGAAAAAGAAGTCAGGAACCGGTATGGAGCTTTTGGGGTGGAAGGTGAAGAGTACCGCCAAAACCATCTATGGCTGCTGCGGTTTGATTTGGATTCCATCCTGCTGGCCGGTTCCCTACCCTGTTACGAAATGGTGAAAGACAGTACAAAAACAGCAACGCATTCTTCGGCTACACCTGAATGTTACAAGCTGCCGGTGGCCACCCGGCTGACGGAGGGGGATTTTAATGTCGGTAATTTTTCCTGGCGGCCTGATGGCAGGGCCATCGTTTTCAACCGGACCATTAACCCGCTGATCAATTCCGGCATCACTGCTGACATAGTTCTTGCGGATATAGGTACCAAAAAGACCACTACCCTGGTGAGCCAACCCGGCGGTGATAGCTTTGGCCGGTGGAACCGCGAAGGATCTGCCTTTGTATACCAATCATCGCAAGGTGACACCTCCTCCCATTATTACCGCAACAACAGGGTCTTCGTTTATGATATGACCAGTGGCCAGTCGCGGGAGATCGCAAAGGACATTGACGAAAACAAATATGTCATTGACTGGAACAGTACCGGTATTTATTTCAGCGCATGGCAGAAAACCGCACAGAAAGTATTCCTCACCGACCCAAAAACAGGCAAGTCCAGGCTGGTATCTATACCGCTCGATATGGTTAGCAGCCTTTCCTTTGGTGAACAAACGGATGAGGTGGCCCTTGCCGGCAGGAGTTACAATGGTTTAACGGAGATTTATTACGGCAAGCTGGGGCAGGCCTTGAAAAAACTAACCAACAATACCTCTCAGATTGTTGGCTGGCCCATACCAGTAAATGAAGTTATAAGCTGGAAAAGTAGTGATGGCCAGGCTATAGAAGGAGTATTACACAAACCCGACAACTTTGATGCAAAGAAAAAATACCCATTACTGGTAGTGATACATGGTGGCCCTACTGGAATTGATATTCCGGATCCAACTACCGGATATGTTTATCCGATTATGCAGTGGGTAGAGAAAGGTGCCCTGGTATTACGGGTCAATTACCGTGGCAGCGCAGGTTATGGTGAAAAATTCCGTGCGCTGAACGTGAGGAACCTGGGGGTGGGTGATATGTGGGATGTGATGAGTGGGATTGATCACCTGGTTGCCAAAGGGTTCGTAGACAGTTCACGGCTCGGTTCCATGGGCTGGAGCCAGGGGGGATACATCTCAGCATTCCTGGCTACCAACACCCATCGTTTCAAGGCCATTTCAGTGGGTGCCGGCATTTCCAACTGGGTCACTTATTATGTAAATACGGATATCACCCCCTTCACCAGGCAATACCTACAGGCAACTCCCTGGAATGACATGGAAATATACCTGAAGACATCGCCCATGACCAATATCAACAATGCCAGCACGCCCACGCTGATCCAGCACGGTGAATTCGATAAGCGGGTACCCCTCCCAAATGCATATGAATTATACCGGGGTCTTCAAGACCGGGGCATTCCGTCACGGCTGATTGTTTACAAGGGATTCGGGCACGGAATCAACAAACCAAAAGAAAGACTGGCCGCCACCTGGCATAACTGGCAGTGGTTTAACCGTTACATCTTCGGGGAACAGGAAGATTTCCCGTACTAGACATATTTTCCGGCCAGCTTTACCACCTCAATGCTGATCTTGTTGATGTATTCAAACTGGTCGGCAATGGTTTTCAGTTCCGAGAATCGCTTGCGGGTAACCGTATCCAGTTCGCCGGCAGAAAGCTCACGCAAACGAAGTTGCAACAGCTGTTTCAATTCTTCCCGGATTACAAAATTGTCTTCATCCCTGGGTTGTGCAGGTGTTTCCGCCGGCTTCTCCAGGATTCCGGCAGCCATTTCCAGGTGCTTGCAGGAAGCCAGAACAATGGGTCGGAAATTTTCCGACGCATAATGTTCCGTCAATTTTCTATAGGAAGATAGTGTGGCGATATGGGATGCCAGCATATGGTTGCTCACCACCAGTTGGTGCACAATCTGTACTTTCCTTTGCACCCGTTTGGGCTCATTTAACATACGCTGAAATGCATCCGAGAGGTTAGCCAGTTTAACAAAAGCATCTTTGCGGTGCAGTTTATAATCCAGGTTGGTGAGGGTTTCTTTCAGGAAAGGACGGCTGATGAATGCAAAATACCTGGCGTTGGCACGTATGGCATCACGGATGAGTTCCTGGATCTGTTCATGCTCCCATCTGGGCGGCACAGCATAAGTGGCGATGAATGCGATCATTGATCCTACAAATGTATCTATCAAACGATCACGCAATACTTCAGTAAAATCTCCCGGCTTCAGGAAATGAAAAGCGATGAGGATATAAACGGTCATCGCTACCACGCTGACCAGGTATTTCACCCGCACCATGCTGTAGGCGATAACCATACCCAGGATCAGCAACCCCAGCAGGATACGGTCATCCCGAACCACCCATAATACCAGGGCGCCAATCACGGCGCCGGCAACAGTGCCTCCAAGGCGCTCCACATTGCGTTGTTTGGTGAGGCTGTAAGCGGGCTTGAGGATCACCAGTATGGTCAGTAATATCCAG
>CBFGLD010000058.1:0-14250 GCA_965649495.1 uncultured Flavihumibacter sp.
AGCGTAACTACCTCAATTTGCCTCGACTGGCGGATTATGAGACTTTGTTCCAGGATCTCACCGGACTGCTGGCCAACAGGGAACCCAGTTACGATGGATACATCAAAGCCATGGCGGAAAGTAAGAACGCTAACATCCACCGGGTAATGGAGAAATTACAGGAAGCTCCGGCGCACATGAAGAAGGAATTTGTAAGCGTGTTCTCTGCGTCGTACCAGCGAATGCTGATGGTACTGTTTAAAAAAGCCAAGAATGGTCATATTGAAACTCGAGTGATCGATTCTAACCGGTTCAGTGAGGTACAGACCATTAAACGTTTCTGGCAGGAAAACCAGAAAGAGGCTGAGATTTTAAAGAAAGACGAGACGGGTAACACCGTAGTGGATCGGAACCTGGTCGCAGCCATGTGGGAAGAACTGTACGGAGCAGATGGTATTTATGCCTGGAAAGCAGAACCGCTGGACTTCGAAAAATTTGTAAACAGTCTGGGGAGTAAGAAAGGCCTGGAAGCCTACGAGAAGGAGAAGGAGCGTCTGGAAAAAGCCCGGGCAGCTCACCAACAACGGCAACGCGATTTTTTCAATATGCTGATGGAAGTCAACGGCATTGATATGGCGCCGGAAGCTGTTGATTACTTATTCAAGAACATTGGACAGATCACTAAAGAGATCAAGATCAAGAGTATTTTTGGCGGCCGTACCCAGGAAGGAGACCCGATTGGTTTGGTGGATATCCTGGTACATCGCCTGATGGGTGCTGCTGGTGATGCAGACATGGCGCAAGGGGATGAGATGCACGAGGCCTATCAGGCGAATAATCCGCTGTATACAGAAAATACGGCCATCAGTCTGCTGGCCAAGGCACAGCTGAAGTTTACACCGACCATTTATAGTCAAACGCACAAGAGTGCGGACGGCAAGACCATCTATAGTTTTGGGTTGAATACTTCCCTGTCTCATGCCATGCGTAAACTCAAGGACAATCCTGGATATCGGGAACGTTACCAGGAGTCTCCCTTTGCCAAACGCAGCTGGTTACTGGACAGGCTGGCACCCAACGCCAAGCTGGGATCCTTTCAACTGGACCGCCTGCAATTGGTATACATGGATGGATTGAAGAACGAATACGGCAGCCGGGATGGGGTAACTCGTCCGGATATGAGCGACCGGGAACAATGGACCATGATTCTAGGACTGTTTCAAAACCGCAATAACCGCTGGGCTTCCAATTACGTTTCCCTGACACACTCCGATAAGACCAAAACACCGGTGTTTATGGGAGCGCCTCGGGAAAACTACCTGATAAAATTCAATGAGCTGGGGCAGTTACAGTACAGCGATGCCGTAATGGAGAAGCTCTACGACCATGTTTTCCTGGCGGAATACGAACGTATGCGCAATCCGGGTGGAGAGAATCTCAAGGGATACAAGGAAGGAAAACAGCATTACTACTTCTTTCCGCAGTTCAACCGTCAGCAGATGGCGGAGGCACTGGCCCAGAAGAAAATCGAACCACACGAGTACAGAGCTTTGTGGAACGAGGATGGTTCACCACAATCCATGGAGAATCCGCAGTTCAAACCGACCGTGTTGAAACTGATCCGGCAGCAGCTGAAGGAAATGATTCAGCATACGCACGACAGTTGGGAAAGCTCAGGCATCCTGCAGGTGGGATTGCCTGGTGCTCCGGAATACTACAGCAGGTTGTTATCCGAGGCTGGTTTCATATCAGACTTCGTGGAAGTGATGACTGATGCCGGTGTAACCAAATCCGAAGAGATCTGGATGTACCCGAATGGAGAGCCGGTGCCCAATATCGAGAAGGTTAAAAGCATGCTGGCTTCGGTAGATTACACGATCAACAGTTTCTTGTTCAATACTTCGCTCTCCCAGGTATTTTACGGAGATCCTGCCCTTCACTGGAAAGGATCGGTCAGTAAGACCATGGTCGAATACGGTAAGCGTCTGGCTAAAGATATTGCTCCGGGAAGAGATGGGGAGTTTTCACACTCTCCTGTTTATACCGCGGTTACCGTCCAGGATTACGAACCCTTCGTCAAAGAACTGGAAGGTATATGGGGCAAAGCCAAAGTGAATGCAACAGATGCGCAGGAAGTAACCACGATGGAAGAACACTTGAACGTAATGTACGCCTATGGGAAAATTACAGAACCGCAATGGGCAGCTGCCTTACAGATCATCAACAATTCCAGAGGAGATTACTACCGTTTTCCCAAAGAACTGGAGAGCATCATCCTGCAACCTATGAAACCGGTTGCTGTCGGTCTTCGGGACGCTGTCAACGGAGTCATGAGCATCGATTACGTAAAGTCCTCTTCCTATCCGCTGTATCCACCTATAACAAACGGGCTGGAGTTGGATAAGTTACGGGTTGCTATGGAACGCGATCGAATAGACCGTGTCAACTTTGTGTCTGCACGCAAGCTCGGATCCAGCACCAACCTCCCGTCACTCTTTACAGCAGATGGCCGCATTGATGAGAAAGTATTCGAGCAGGCCGGCTGGCAGACGGATGGACGCCAAAGTATGGACCGGTCCGAATTTCGTATCCAGCAGGAAGTACCTTACGACGAAGACAAGGATAGCATCTTGACCGTAAGTCAGATGAATAAGCTGATTGTCGAAAAGATTGCAACGATTCGCAAACCGTTCATCTTTAACGGAGAGGAATTGAGTGGTACCGCTTTACGAAACACCAAAGAGGATTTGCGTAAGCAACTGATTGAAAAGTCCCATGCTAAATTCCTGGAAAAGATCGGTGCTGAATACGATGCCGATGGTGACAAAATTGTCTTCAAGGACAGGCGTAAACTCTACAATCTGCTGGCAAAAGAAGCGGGTGAGCGCAGTGGCTACACGATGAACGATGTGCTGGCCTTGAAATCCTATTACAATAAGCAAATGGGAGATATGCTGGCCATCCCACTGATCTTTACTCCGTCTGCCAGTAAGTTCGAAGGGATGATGATGAGCCTGTTGAAAAAGGTAGTGCAGGTAAAAATGCCTGGCCATTCTTTTGTACAGGCGTCTCCGGCAGGTTTCCAAAGTATTGCTACCTGGGAGGACAGTAACCTGAACGAGAACGATATTGTCTGGACCAAACCTTTTGAGGGAGAGTTGAAAACCGCGCACATCGATTCAGAGGGCAATGTAGTGCCGGCACAGGTCCTGGTAGGCTTCAATTACTTCACCGATTCCGGACAACGGATCAACATCCAGGATTACATCAAAGAGGAGAATGGAAAGAAGATGCTGGATATCGAGCGCCTGCCTTCGGAACTCTTCCAGCTTATCGGCGCGCGTATCCCCAACCAGGGGCACTCATCGATGTTGCCGATTGAAATCGTTGGGTTCCTACCGCAGAGCATGGGGGATTTGTTAGTCGTACCGGCTGCCATCACCAAGCAGATGGGAGCGGATTTTGACGTGGATAAACTGTATACGTACCATAGAAGCTACGCAGAATCTGACACTGCACAGCATACACTGGTGCGTGCGTACGATAGCGAGGCAGATCTACTGAACCAGTATTTTGACGTACACTGGAGTGTACTGACGAATCCTGAAATGTTCGACAGTATGATGGCGCCGCTGGATAAAAAAGATGCCAGTGATGAGGCTGCATTGCTTAACGATGCCGATGCACAAGTACCCTACTACTTCTCTCCGGCATATCAGTCCCGAGATTTTCAAAGTATGAAAGGTGCCAAGGTACTGGTTGGGCAAACTTCCCTGGCATTGACGCACAATGCAGTGATGCAGGACAAAGACATTTCTTTGGCCACCGTCAAAATAGTGGATGGAGAGCCTGTTATTGTACCATACCACATCAAAATGCTGGATCTGGATGGAAACGTAATTGAGATGGGAGCGTTGTCCGGTTACGGAGAATCGACTTACGTAGATCAGGAAGGAAACTCTTTCACCCGTACCAAGGCAGATAACATCCAGTTACAGCAGAGTGAAGCAGTGGACCACGCTAAAAACCGGATCATTGACAAGATCAATCTGGATCCCAATACCTCAGCAGCTTCGCTGGCCATGAGCCGCATACAAACCGCTGACATTGGGAAGCCTGGTGAAGAATTCTTTGTCCCGGGACAGGCGCTGTCGTTCGATTATAACACGCGTTTGTTGATGCAGCCGATTGTCCGAGATTATTCCCGTTTAATCAGCCAAGCCAATGATACCATGTCCGCAAACTTTACGGCGGATGTGAAGCTGAGTGTTTTTGACATGCTCGAGCAGGAATACGTGAAGGGCTATTACAATGCCATTGGTAAAGATGTCGAAGAAGTTACGTTTGAAGAAACGATGGCTTTCTACGCAGAATTGGAGGATATCAACTTCAATCCGAAGTTATTACTGGAGGCCATCCAGATGGACCCCAAATCTCCGGAATTTTTCAAGCACCAATTGGCAGCGCTCCGGGTATTCCAGAAATTTGATGAACTGGGCAGTCAGTTGGTAACGCTGCAATCTATTTCAAGTCAGGATACACGCGGTGCGGGTAAAGATATGCTTACTGCCATCGGTATTGAGAGCAAGCGGGATAAGATCATGAATCGTACTCCATTCTTTATTGAGGGTGCAGAAAATTTATTCGCTAATACCGAAACCGGTGCTATCTACGATGCTACGATCCGTACTGCTTTACAGGTGTATAAGGACGATCTGCCTTATCATAACCTGGAACAGGTGTACAAAATAGTACAGGAACTCACCGGAAAGCAGGACGAGTTGAGCGACACCGTCAAACGCAATGTTTTCAACGCCATGCGTGCCTTCATCTTCTCCAGCAGCAGTCTGGGTCTGTTCGAAGATGCATATACAGAACGGTTACGTCTGCTATTCTCTACGGAAAATCGTCCCAGCCTGGCCAGGAGGGTACTCGCTGCTAAAAAAACCTGGGGAGCTAATAATTACTTCCTGCAACGTTTGTATACTAACATAGACCCCGATGGAATTTCTCCTGATATGCTGGAGTACAATGCTGCCAAGGCCAGTCGACTGGATGATTACGAAAACATCAAAGGGTGGCTGGACCTGCTCAACAGCGAAGATCCTGTAAAACGTCAGTTAGGAGAGGACTTGATTCGATACAACTACGTGACCGGTGGTTTGCAGAACGCCAAGAATTTTGTCAAGTACATTCCCTGGGCAGCCATTGAAGGATCTTCTATTGCAGAGGGTATCAACATACAGTTTGCAAACCTGGAAGAACTTACAGCTTCCAGTGCCTTTATCGAACAGCTGTTCCAGCACAATCCTGTTATGGCCCGTCAGATTACTGATTGGGAAAAGCAAGTTGGGATTCAGGTGGAAGAAGCTCCGGAAAGCTTTACGCTTCCGACCTACAGTATGGATACGGAGGACAGCAATCCTGCTAAAAGTTTGCTGGTTACCGTTACCACACCGGAGGGTCCGGTTAAAATGTACGCGGATTACATTTCTGTACGCGAGAACAACAAAATGCTGCTGTATAAAAGGCTGCCGGCCACTTCTGTTGGTTCGAAAGTCATCAACGGCGCTTACACCCGTATCGATACCCTGGGGAACAGCAAGACAGGTATGCTGGAATACAGCGCTTCCGGTACTGGAGAAGTTCGCTCGCTGTACTATGAAAACAGGGCTTCCGGCATTGATCTCAGCAGTTTGAATTCCAATAATGTCAATCCGTTCCTGCATCCGAAGTTCTCGGAGATCCGGGAAAACGCAGTGCTGAAACAGATCGGCCTGGAACAACGCTCTGGCACAGCAGATCAGATTATACATTCACTGGAAGTTATCTCTAAAGATGCCCAACAGCCCTCTCATATCCGGGTTATTTCCGGAGTGTTATCACAGCTGAAGAGGAATCCACTTGAAATTTCTATGTACATGGCTATGGGAATGTCACAGACCCCATTATCCTTGGACGTACAGCCGCTGGCTAGTATAGGAGCATCTGCTCAATTTTCTCCTGGTACCACTACCATCAGTATGGGAGAAGCTTCGTTACTGAATAAACACACCGCTTCGGAAAACCTGGTGCACGAATTGATGCATTATCATACCAATATGATCGCAGAGGCCTGGGGCGGAGAAGAAAGGTGGACTGAAAGAGGGTACGTAGAACCGGTCAAACAGATTTTACGGGGGCTTCGCTCAAGAATGGAGAACGATCCTGCAATCAAAGAGAAGCTAGAGCAGCTGGAGATTCTTCGGAAAGATGCTCTGGAGAAATTAAAGGATCGGATTATCGCTTCTTATGGAGCTTCTCGCTGGAATAACCTGACATACCAGGATCCTTTGTACGGTAAGCTGTTTTACGGATTGAATTCCCTTACAGAATTCTTACCGCATGTGGTATCCGATCCGCAGGTAATTTCTTTCCTCAATAACATGAAGTACGCTGGTAAAAACATCTCACTGCTGGATAAAGTGAAAGAGGTTTTTGCACAGCTGTGGGGCGCTTTCCTACAGGGATTGGGTGTACAAAAAGGTACATACCTGGAAGAGGCGTTGAAGCGTACCCTGGATCTGCTGATGTATAATCAGGTAGCCAGCACAGAAGTATTGAAAAGTACAGTAGGAGACTTCAGTCTATTCCTCCCTTCAGCCAACATCACTACTTCGAAGATCGACAGCATTGACCGTCTGGTTGGAAAATTGAAAGAACAGCGCCAGGAGCTGATTGACTCCTACACGGGAGTAATATCTCCGAAATTGCGAGCAGACAAGCGCATGAAACTGGATTCCATCGATACGGATATCGAACGCCTGCAAAAGGACCGGGATTTGAATATCATACCGGAAATCGGGAAGAAGCACCTGCAATGGATCGTCAAGGTGGACAAGAATCCCAAAGCCTCTCCCAACGAGATCATGAGCGCGCTGCGCCTGGGCAGGTTGTGGGAAGGCATCATTCAGTTGATGTACGATGGTACTCCCAGTGCAGACGCCGAGCTTGCACAACTGTCTGCCAATGCCAGTGGAATAATCCATTCGCTGCTGGGTAAGACCAGGGATTTCATCACCGAGCAATCCGACGGCGTCATTCGGGTAGAAGACTGGAAGGAAGAGAACCTAGCAGACGTGAGTCCCCGGGCTGTCTATGTTCGATCCCTTACTTCAGCAGCCCGTAGCCGCGTGATTCAGCATATCGCCGGCTTTGTAGAAACCGTGAGTCGCCAGGAGCAGGAGGAAGTGACCCGATTGATGATTGAGTTGGAAAAGCTGGAAAAAGAGATGCTCAAAGAGGCCGGTGGGAAAAAGGAGCTGAAGAGCCTCTACCAAAGCATGGTACGTAAAAAGGGCTGGGGACTTACCTTACAGTACAGTCAGGAATGGTTTGACTGGCGTAAAACGGCTACTTCCAAACGTAACATTCAGCTTTCCATACTGGATAAGAGCGATGAGCCGGAAGCGCTGAAGAGCCAGAAGAAACGAGAAATCTGGAAGACCTTCTGGAAAGACATGCACGATAAAGCGGTATTTGTAAACACCAATATCTTCTTCGACGCCACCACCGGTGCGTTCAAACCTAACCTGGATGCTGCCAAGCAAACACTGGCCGCAGCCGTAGGAGAAGACCACGTGGAGATCGTCCTGGCCCGGGCGCAGCGTCGTTACATGGAGTACATCGAAGAACGCAATGCCGTGTTTGATGCATTGGATGCCGAAGTACTGCTGGGAGATAAAACTGTTGATGAAGCGGATCAGGAGAAGCGTGAGTATCAGAACCGAAATTCTCCCAACGTGTTCTTCAATAATATGATGAACCCAGGCAGCACCGGTTCGTTCTCAGCAGCCTCCGACAAATACATTACCCTGGCGCCTAAGAAAGCGCGTACCGAAATGTGGGACGCCGATTACGCAGAGTTGATGGATAATCCCAAGAAGAAAGAATTCTATCAGCGCTACCAGATCATCATGGACCGGTTGATGTCGTATCTACCGAAAACTACACAGGAAAACGCCGGTGCCGGTTTCCTTCCCATCGTGCGGAAAGCAGTGATGGAAGACAGCCTGAACGTTCCGGAATACCTCAGTACCTGGCAGGAACGTTTTGTGAAAAGTATGACAGCATCTGAATGGCAGATAGACCGGGATAAGGAAGCGTACCGCAGCATACCCATTGAGTACATTTACGACAATTCTGATATCGCCGACCGTTCTACGGATTTAATTGGAATCGCCCGTATGTTTGGTATGATGGCTTTGCACTACAAGCATTTTTCTGCTGCTAAAGATGAGATCGATATGGGCGAGGCAATCCTGCGGGAGATCCACAAGGCCCGGGAAAGCGGCAGCAGCCAGATGGAACAGAATGGAAAGGTAGTGACCGTTAACCAGGGTCTTCGAAACGCTCTCGATGCGCTGCAGTACCTCAAGGAACACAGCATGCAACGCCGGCCCCGTAAACTGGAGCTGGGACTGGGTGCCAAGATCTACTCCGAGCAAAAGGAAGAAGGAGACCGTCGCAAGTTCAGCCTGAACCCCATCCGCCAGGCTGCTATTACAGCAGAAATACGAAAGCTTTTAGCCGAGCGGGACGATCTGAACAAACGTTTCAAAGAAGATCAGGAGATGTCTCCGGAAGAATACACCGCCGCCAAGAAAGTAATCGACGATCAGTTGGCGAAGTACGAAGGATTTGAACTCTTTGGCTCTAAGATCGGAGACAAACTGATCGGTATCAACCAGCTAAAAGCCCTATCGTACAACCCGTTCTCAGCAGTGGCCAACGTTACATTTGGTATGATCTCAGCAGCGGTACACGCTACCGGTAACGTAGATTACGGCTGGAAAGAATTCAATGCCGCACAGAAACTGGTGTTGCGCGCACGGGGCAATGCAGAGCTGGGTCAGAAGCTCATCAATACCATGGATCGTCTGGGAGTAATCGGAGACCTGGTGGATAGTCAGGTAGGCAAGGCCCCCAAAGTTCGGAGTAACGAGCCCAAGTGGAAAAAGTACGGCAGTCCTTATGCGATGTTACGCTCGACCGATTTCTACATGAAGAGCGTGACCTCCCTGGCAGTGATGTTACGTAAGAAAGTGAAAGTTACCGTAGAGGGTGTGGAAAAGGAAGTCAGTTTATGGGAAGCATTGAATATGGAGGGGCAGTGGGATGCAGAGAAGTATGGTGAGAACAAGTCCTGGTACAGTGAGGATGTTGCCGACCAGAAAGCCTGGGATAAATTCCGGAATAAGGTAATCCGGGTGAATATGATCGTACATGGTAACACGGATAAGAACTCTCCCAAACTGGCTAATAAGTATATCCTGGGACGCCTGTTGGGGCAGTTCCGTTTGAGCTGGTTGCCGGAAGGTTGGTACAGCCGTTTCCAGCAGCAACGTTTCGACGCGCAATTGGACCGGGATGTAAAAGGCCGTTACCGGACTGTTGTAGAATTAGGATTGGGAGCCTCTTTGAAATTCTACGGCATGGAATTGTTGAATTTGTTACCCGGTGTGAAACTAGATACTACTTCCAATACCTTACTGCCCGACGGTCGCCGGCTGAGTACTAGTGAGGTAGACATCGAAAATATGCGCAGGAACTTTGCGGAAATGAATTTCTTGTTGGCCATCACTGGACTCATCTGGATGTTGCGCAGTTTGATGGACGACGACGATGAGAAAGAACAGGCAACCATGCTGATGCTCAACATGCTGATTCGTGCCCAGCAGGATATTGCCTTCTATACCAGTCCAGGAGTATTCGATGCTGTAACCCGAAACATCGTTCCGGCTACCAGTGTCATTACGGATTACTGGAAATTCATCAAGGCTACCACCAAGCTCCTGGTGGATGAGGATTATGAATTCGAACAGTGGTTACTCAAGATGACCAAGGCTGGTATTCCGATCCCGCAAGCCACTCTTATCAACAAAACCAAGTTCATGATGGAGCGAAATCTGGACAGCTTCCAATAAGGATATAAGCTGTATATACCTGAAAAGTGAGAGTAGGGCATAGTTCCTACTTTCACTTACATGGCACTCCAACCCGTACTCAAGGTACTCAGCGTATCAGACAACGCAGATAAGATTACTGTGGCGGATGCCACCGGTAATTACGAAGCGACCGCCAACCCAGGCGGTTTTGGTGCTCCCAACCCAACGCAGGCTGCGATTGTGGCCGTGCTGATTCAGCTGAACAGTTTCCGGGTTCCCAATGTCTACACATCTCTGGCAATAGCGGATACAGTAAATCTGTTCAACGATTTGATAGGGGTATCCTTATTACCTGCCCAATTCGGGCTGGGCACCTCCTTTCCGGACGCTGTATACGATTTGAAATACAACCTGGCTTATGCCATGGCGGACGTAACGGTAACGCCCGGGGCAGTAACGTTCCAGATCGCCGGAGCGGACGTGCTGTTTGCCAATGCGGTTGGATTCATTCTGCCAGGAATTGATTCTAAAAAAGTCTGGTACATCGACCGTACCAAAACACTGGACGCTAACGGAGGGTCTGTTATCGAAGCGTTTCCCCAGGATGTTGTTGCACTACAGCCTGCCCAACAGGTATACGAAGGCAGCTTAACGTTGCTGGTGAACAAAGCCGGCAATAACTGCCTGATCCAGGACATCGCTGCCTGGAGCGAGTACAACTGCGAAGACAAGAACTTCAGAAATATTTGGGACCGGTATAAGATGAAAGTGGCCATGGAGGTCAAATTCAGTCGCCGGTTACTCTTGGATGCCCACCGACTGGCTGTCCGCCTGGCGGATTATTGTACCAGTAATACCTCCTGCGGATGCTGAACACTGTTGAAATAAACACGCAATACGATAAAGGAGTACAAGCGATAACCAATGTGGCCTATCGCAAGTACGCCCATGAGCTTTACGGTCTGCGTAAACTCCAAACGGATGTAGACGAAAAGCTTTTATTGCTGCTGCTGGCAATCGATACCTGGGATGTCCGGTATGGAGCCAGCAACCTGTTCACATTACAGCAGATGCTGGCCATGATGGACTGTATTTATCGATTAAGCGGTACTGAGATTGCCAGCAAGGAATTGACCGATACCGGCAGCGATTGTGGCACTATAAATACATCCATAAGCGCTTCCGGCAGTCTGGTAGGGGATGCGCCTTCGCTGTCCATTGTTGATACCAATTCCGTGGACCTGACACTGGCCAATAATCTGTTAAGCGCTCTGGTAAAAGTCAGCAATCAGGCGGGTAATACCCTGGTGTTAAATCCAGACGGATTATACTCTACAGGTGGAGCAGCAGATACAGATACCATGCTGTACCTCACCGGTGCCGATTTCGTAGGAGATACTTACAACAACGCAGTGCTGGCCGGTAAGGACCTCAAGATATGGCACCGCGGTTTAGGTTACCTGATTTACGACCCGGACAATCCGGAGAGTCCCGATAATGAATTTGTCATCCTGCCAACCGGAGGATTCAGGATTACGATACCCGGATTCGACGTAAACGCAGGTTTAAACCATTTCTATGTCTCTACTACATTATACGCGTAAATATGCCCTGAGCCTGATCGCTATATTACTAACGCTGGCCATTCAGGCGCAACCGGTGAAGGAAACTTCACCGCAATCGTTTGTAAACCAGGTTCAGCGCTTGCTGGTTGTTAAAAACCTGGGAATCCCTACTTTGGCCACCCCGCCGTTACTGCGCCCCTCGCAGCTTCCAACCGGCGGTGTGGACACGGTAGGGCAGGTTATTTTCAGCCGATCCAACCAAGTTCTGTACATCTATGTCGGAGGAGATCTTTGGGTCCCTTCTGGTGGTGCCGGCTCCACGTACGTAGACGGTCTAGGTATGAATCTGATTGGAAATGTATTCCATCTGGATACTGCCTTTCTGAATACGCTGTACCCACAATTAACCAAGGGGTATTCTAATCCTACCTGGATTACGTCTTTGGATTGGAGTAAGATCACCAATGCCCCCAGTATTGTTACTGGCAATGTTGTTTCAGAACTCACCGGTACAGTAGACCAGGTGTACGTTAACGGTGGTATTGCTCCGCAATTTGGGACAGCGACACTTTCTTTGCCCCAATCCATAGGATTTACCTCGCAGCCCATCTTCGGCGGTCTTTCCATTCGCGGCCCTACGACAACGGAGCGGGGAATTAACCTCCAATCAGGTACTTCTCAACGATGGTATGTGGGGACTACCGGTACGGCAGAAAGCGGTCTGAATGCCGGCAGCGATTTTAAGATTGCCGCATATTCAGATGCCGGCACTGTCCTGGCTACGCAATTCAGTCTGGAACGTTCCACTGGTGACGCGACTTTCGTGGGCACGCTTACTGCTCTTGCCAATCCTAATACCAGTAACAGCTTCAAGCTGCTGGCACAAGACCAGGCTACCGGCGTCTTCGAAACCATCACACCTTCTCAGCTAGGTTCCCTGGTCAGCGGGGATTACATCGATAGTCTTTGGAAAAGCAACGACAGCATCTTCGTACGGAAAAGCAATGTGGCCACCTTCGCTTATAAGGACAGCACTGGTATCGCTTACATTGGGAATATGAACGGCGCCGGACAAACGCTGGTAGTGAACGGCATTCCGGGAAAATCTTATAACATCAAACGTATTGCTCCGGGATGGGGCATTGGTGTTTCTGCCACGGACAGTTCCGTTGTCATTGCAGCAGATACCAGCGCAGGTAAACTTGCCACACAGTGGTACGTACTGCAAAATTCTCCCCCTACGAATTTAGGGAATACGCCTAATGCTACTACCGTAACAGTCACGTCTTCTACAGGTACTTCTACCATACTTCCGGCAGCTACCCAGACACTCGCTGGTGTAATGACTGCGGCAGATAAAATTCGCCTGGACAACATGCGGGATTCTACTTTGTTTGGGAACGGCCTGACCGATAGCCTGAACAAAGGGAAGCTGGGTGGGCAAGTGTACGAGAATACTACCCTTTCAATGGGGACTAATTACCTGTTTTTGGAGTCCATTGAAGGAGCAGCACTGGGTGCGACACTACAGGTCATCAGCCCTAAACAAGCTATTGTAGGTAACTCCACCGGATTTTACATCGGAGTAGAAGGTAAATCTGTAGATGGTCCAGGGATATACGGTACTTCTGTCAATTCAACAGGTACAGTAGGCACAAGCACGAATGGCCCGGGCGTATCTGCCGATCGTTTTAACCCGGGCACCAATGATATTGCAACAGCATTGGAAGTTACCCGGATGAACAATTCCGGACAGACTCCCGCTAATAATTACGGAACATCGATAGGTTTCAAGATACAGACGAATAATGATATTCCAGGTGGAATTTCTACCTACTATTCCAACCATATCGTGTCCAAATGGAGCAATGCCAGTGAAGCAAACCAGGTTTCCCGAATGGTTTTTACCGGAGTTGATGCTGGTGTAATGGACTCTTTGATGGCACTGCAAGGCAATGGCGATGTATTTCTCAAAAAATACGGGGCGGGAAATAAGATTGAGGCTTCCGTGTACCGTTTGGGGGTTACTGCGAATGGTAAAATAGTAGAGGACAATTCCACATACTTCAGTTCTTCCGATACTTCAGCTCTATTGGCTCCTTATTTCAACCAGGCTTCCCGTAGCGGGGATTCTATTCTATTCTACAACGACGGCGTAAGGCTTGCCGGGGTGCATGCTCCGGCGGTGACCGCAGATAACGGGTTGACTAAGACAGGTAATAACATTCAACTAGGGGGCGCATTGACAAAAAGCACAACCATTGATGGGGCGACATCCGGCGATTGGGATTTCACCTTAGATGCGCATCAAACATACATAAGGGTAGCGAGGGAACTTGGATTTGGCAAAGCATCCGGGTCGAACGATTCTACCTATCTACTTAACGCATTGCCTACAGTTTTATCACCATACACTACTCCGGGCGCTTTAGCAACATTCAATTTACCAAAATCGGCAACAAATGCTATCGTTCCCGATTTATCTCAAAACACTCTTTTGAATGTAAAGAGGTGGGGGGCGGATAAAGAGGGTTTAATTCTTAACCTTAGGAACAATAACAGTACAGGTTTTACCCTTACCCTCGGCGAGGCAACCTTCCACGATGACCAGGGTAATGCGATAACTGTACTGGACAGGGGGTTTTACCAATTCATGTGGGATGGATCCAAGTACATCAAGCTTAGTGGCGGATCTTCCGGCGGCTCGCTAACGGCTGATAACGGCGTAAGCATCAACTCCGGGGTAATTGAATTAGGGGGAACGCTTACCAAGCCCACCA
>CBFGLD010000059.1:0-14200 GCA_965649495.1 uncultured Flavihumibacter sp.
GCGTTTGCGCATGCGCAGCAGGTAGCGCGGGCTGAGCAGCAGCAGCGCAGGCAGGAACACAACCGGCCGCGGCAGAAAGTGCAGTGGCCCAGCAGGGTAGTGCATCGGCATCCACTGAAAACGGCCGGGTTAAAGCTTCCCCATTAGCCAAGAAGATCGCTGCTGATAAAGGGATTAACCTGAGCCAGGTTCAGGGTAGCGGGGATGGAGGCAGGATCATAAAGTCAGATATTGAATCCTTTAAACCTGCAGCAGCAGCAGCCGTATCAGCACCGGCAGCAACTGCGTCTGCAACAACGTCGGCCCCATCAGCGGGTGCACCGGTGGTAGCCGGAAAGGTAAGTTTTGAGGACAGGCCGATTTCCCAGATGCGGAAAACGATCGCCCGCAGGCTGGCGGAAAGTAAATTCACTGCACCGCATTTTTACCTTACTATGTCGATAGATATGGACAAGGCTGTTGCCAGCCGGGCCCAGATCAATGAGATCGCCCCAGTAAAGATATCCTTTAATGATATGGTTCTGAAGGCGGTTGCCATCGCCCTGAAACAGCATCCCACAGTGAACAGTAGTTGGCTGGGGGATACCATCCGGACCAATCACCACGTGAATATAGGTGTTGCCGTGGCGGTGGATGAAGGCCTCCTGGTTCCGGTGGTTCGTTTTGCCGATTCCAAAGGCCTGGCCCAGATTGCCACCGAAGTAAAAGATTATGCTTCGCGCGCCAAGAATAAAAAATTACAGCCCTCTGACTGGGAAGGCAGCACCTTTACCATCAGCAACCTCGGTATGTTTGGAATCGATGAGTTTACCGCCATCATCAATCCTCCGGATAGCTGTATCCTGGCAGTGGGTGCCATCCAGCAGGTACCGGTGGTAAAGAATGGACAAGTGGTTCCGGGCAATGTTATGAAAGTTACCCTCAGTTGTGATCACCGCGTAGTAGACGGCGCGAGCGGGGCCGCCTTCCTCCAAACCGTTAAAGGCTTGCTGGAAGAACCCCTCAGGATGCTCATCTGACAATTGACAATAATGTCTTTAACCCGCCGCAACCGGCGGGTTTTTTTTGGTTCCTCCGAAAATGCAGTAAGCCACCACTGTGGCTGCAGTAACAAAAACGGCAGGGAGAACCAGGCTGGCCGGATTTTTTGGTGTGACCCTTGACAAGACTGTTATTCCCGGTACTTTTTTTCCGGGAGCATGGTCCAGAACCTGTAGGATATCATGGCCATCGAACAGAATACCGATGCTGGCTGCGTCAAGGCAATCCTGGTCGTTTTCATCAGCGGTTACATAAATGATATTAGCTACGGTGGGATGGAATCTAGCCTGTATATGCGAAAACATGGCGGCCTTCCTGTATTGTCCATCCCGCTCATCCACGAAATAAGGAGCTATGCTGGTTTCACCTGTAACAATTCCATGTTCCAGCTTCATCGGGTTACTCAGCACAAAATCAAATCCCAGGGTGTTTTTGAGGTGGTTGGCAACAAAAGAAAACTGGCCGGTGACCAGGCCGCAGGAATACCCGCGTTTTTTAAGTTCCGGCACCAGGTTGCGGATGCCCGCCACCAGGGGTATGTCATCCGCTATTTCCAGCAGGCAGGGGAGGCTTTTACCTTCAAAAAGCGTTGCTATGCCCCTGTTATATTCATCAGGCGTAAGTTGTTGATCCTGGAGGTATCCAAGCTCTTTCAGCAATCCCATTTTTTTGGCAGCTACTTCCAGGAAGTTTCCCTGGAGGACAACATGGTCTAATTCCAGCAACACGATCTTCTCCATATTTTCGATGGATTCCATAACAGCTGATTCCATTTGCCGGTTAATAAGATCGATTTGTCCGATCTTATCGAGGATATGATCCCCCAGCGCATTGGCCTTCGCCAGGATGGTGCGGCTGACCTCTTTCGACATCTTACCCAATTGTTCCAGGTTCTGCATGGCGTTCTGAACCTTACCGATATTAACTTCCTGGATCCTGGCATTCATCTGGTGCATATCGATCAGCAAACCCACATCTACCCCGTAATCTTTTTCAAAGGTTACTTTTTCCAGGAAGGATTTCCTGCCGGCGATCATTCCGCTCAGGGGTTGTTCCAGATGACTCAATTCGGGGAATAAAATACTCAGCAGGGGCTTGGCAACCAGCTGGGTAACGCGGCCTGCCTGGCGTTTAAAAGTACTCTTTACAAAATCCGCTTCATTCTTGAGTACAGGCCCCGCCAGCAGGTCAACCACATCTGCCGGGTAGGTAGTGATATCTCCGTCCAGGTAGACCACGACCTCATTCCTCGCGGCCAGCAAACCTTCCCGCATGGACAAACCCTTGCCCCGCTTACTGCTGGTGACGATCCTGACGGATTCTTTCATGGCTTCTGCAATGGTATTATCAGAGGAATTGTCGTCCACCACTATGATCTCCACCGGCAATTTGGTTTGCCGGATGATGCGGATAACCTTACGTATGGTGGCCCCTTCGTTCAGAACCGGAATAATCACAGAAACCATGGGTGTGATTTTAGTTTGTTGAGATAAGGACTGTCTTTAAAGATATAACCTAATTTTCTGAGAATGAGCGAACACTGTTGTGACAAGAATTTTTAACCGGATTTTCATATTCAGGTGAAAAGAAAATTTGATGCCAAGGTCTTTTATTAAATTGTATAAATAAAAATATGAGATATGAAACTTGTTGCCATTCTGTGTTTTATGTCTATCTGCCTGCTCTTAGCCTGTTCGGGGTCCAGGATTTCAAAGCGATATACTCCCGAGGACAAGACTGTTTTTGATCTGATTGAACGGTTGGAAAAAAATCCTGGCGATAAAGAGGCTGGCAGGCTGCTTCCGGAGGCATATCAATATGCCAGGGAAAAGCGGAAAGAGATCACGGATCAGTTGGGGGCAGCAGGAGTTCAGGGTGACCGCTATATGGAAATGGCCAATGAATGGATGGTCCTGAAACAAATGCATGACCGGATTAAGTCGACTCCCGGCGCCGCGGCGGTCCTCCCGGATCCCTGGGACCCTACGCCAATGATAGAAGGGGCAAAAAAGCTTGCAGCGGAATATTATTACAAGGCGGGAATGACTTTCCTTGGGTACAACACACGGGAATATGCGCAGAAAGCCTATGAGAACTTTCAAAAGGCGGCAAAAGCTTCGCCGGGTTATAAGGATGTTGATAATATGATACGGGTGGCGGCAGATAAGGCAACCACAAGAGTGCTGGTAAATCCGGTTAACTATAACCGTTATGGATTCGGGTATTATGGATTCCAGAACGACTGGCTTCAGCAACAGATGGTACGTGACCTGAATGCCCGTGCGTTCGCAAATACCCGCTTTTATACAGAGTGGGAGTTACGATCACAGCAACTGGTACCGGATAAAGTGGTCGATCTGGATTTCATCGAATTGTTCCTGGATAATATTCATAGCGACAGCCGAAGTTACCAGCGGTCAAAGCAGGTAGTAATTGGGCAAACCAACAGCAAACCACCCAAGCCGGTCATGCAAACGGTCTATGCAACAGTAACGGTCCAGCGAAGATATATGAGCAGTTACGCTACTCTGGAGTGCCGCATTTATGACCGCCAATCGAACCAAACGATTTTAGCCGACCGTTTTCCCGAGCGGATAGAATGGATCCAGGAGCGTGCAACTTACACGGGCGACAGGCGTGCGTTAACTGCCGCTGATATTGCCCTGATCAGCAATGTGTGGAATGATTACCCGCCATCCCGGGAGCAGATGGCGGAAACATTGGTCCGCAATACTTACCAGCAATTATTAAGCAGAATTTCCAGTGGGGTGAACTGGTAATATTTACTACCTGCGCCGGACCCATTGGCTGGCACGTTGAGGAGGGGGGGCTGGTTTTCCCAGGTCAAACAGTTTGACCAGGACAAACCCGGCAACAAATCCGCCAATATGGGCGGCGTAGGCCACGCCATCACCCTGTCCGCCCAAACTGCCAAAGCCACTGACCACCTGTAATACGATCCACAGTCCTAATGCCACCCAGGAAGGGATAGCAATAATAAACCATCCCAGTAAGGCATTGACCCGCCTGGTAGGGTAGAGCAGTAGGTATCCCCCCATCACTCCGGAAATAGCACCAGAGGCGCCCAGGCTGGGGATCAGCGGATCAGCCCCGGTGAATTGCGTGAACAACACATGACTCAGGGAAGCAATGATACCGGTGAGGAGATAAAAAACCAGGTAACGACCATGGCCCATGCGATTCTCCAGGTTGTCGCCGAATATCCATAGATAAAGCATGTTGCCGGCGAGGTGAGCGATCCCTCCATGCATGAACATAGAGGTAAGCAGGGTTAGATGCACGGGTATGGGAGTAGGCTGGAGGCCCGGCATTTCAAAGGTTTGACCCGAAGCCATATCCCGAATGATTTTGGATTCCGTGATCCAGTCGCGGTTGGTCAGGATTTCTGCCGGTACGGTGGAAAAGGCGTACGTAAACCCCAGGTTACTACCAAAACCCTGGTAAAAT
Organism: uncultured Flavihumibacter sp.; assembly: GCA_965649495.1. GTDB lineage: Bacteria > Bacteroidota > Bacteroidia > Chitinophagales > Chitinophagaceae > Flavihumibacter. The sequence continues at coordinate 4,510 of CBFGLD010000059.1, forward strand.
GCGAAAACGAAAATATTGATAGCAATCAGCGCCCAGGTAATGTATGGGGTGATGTGGCGGTCACTGTTATCATCACTGATAGGTAAAAGCATATAGATAAATTTTCAGAAAGGAAAACCGTTGGAATTGGCCAACGGTTCATTTCCCTGGTGGTATTCAATTGCTATACCAGTACGTTTGATATCATCAAATTATGTAATAACAATGAGACGGGGAAATCAAATTTCCAGAGGAGTCATTACCCTTCAAAAATGAGGGAGAAGATGATCTGCCGGCTTTGGATCCGGTCAATCACATTGGAGAATTTCAGGTTTGGGTCGCGGGCATGTACATTGCTGATGCCATTGCTGATCTTGATTTCCGGTGAGAGTATAAACATTTTGTTATAGAAATTGAACCCGATACCGGCTTCCACTCCATAATCTGCTTTTTTCAGTTTCACGAAATTCTCAGCATTACGGGCATTGGCTTTGGAAGAAAGGTCCGTTTCGAATTTAACCCCTCCCATCATGTAAACCCTGAAATTGCCAATGCGATCGGATTTGAGTTTTACCTGAACCGGTACACCCAGCAGGATGGATTCCACGTTTTGGTCCATCACTTCCGATTCCATATTGGATGATTCGGGGTAACGCAGGTGGTAGTTAATGGATTTGTTGACAAACAATAACTGCGGAAATACTACCCTTGCTTCAAACCTGTTACTGATCCGAAACGTATGCATGCCACCGATTCCGAATCCAAAATTATTGTTGGGGTTGGTGACCATCACGCTATCGGTTTCCAGGAAGCGCGGATGCTGACTTATCTGGAACCGGTTAGAAGTTCCCATGATAACAATGCCTATGTGGTACCATTTATCATCATTGTCGGGAAGATTCAGGGAATTCCGGAGCTGTGCTGAAACAGTAGTGCTGGCAAGGGTAAAACTGATCACCAGGATCAGGACATGGATTGTCTTTCGCTTGATTTGGTTCCGCAATAGATGGTACATATTCCTAGACTCAGCGTTTTTAGATAGGTTGCCTGGTAACCTGTCTCATTTAAGATATTCAAAAACTCCTTTCCTTCCGGGAAGGCTTGTACGGAATCGTTCAGATATTGGTATGCGGCCCTGTTTTTGGAAACCATTTTTCCAATGCCCGGGGCAACCAGGTTCATATACAGCTTATACAAGCCTTTGAAGCCGGTTGTTTTGGGTTTGGAAAATTCAAGTACCACGAGCTTGCCACCTGGCTTCAGTACACGAAGCATTTCTGATAATCCCGCATGCAGGTGTTCAAAATTGCGTACGCCAAATGCCACGGTCACGGCATCAAACGTATTTTCCGGGAAATTTATTGTTTCACTATCCCCTTCCAGTAATTGGATGCGGTCGTTTAACATTGCCTTAGCAATTTTTTTCCTGCCGAGTTCGAGCATTCCAGTAGAAATATCTATGCCAATTATTTGATCCGGTGTTAAATATTTCATTGTCATCAGCGCAACATCCCCGGTACCGGTAGCTACATCCAATACTTTTTTGGGGGCCAGCGACTTCAATTCCGCAATGGCTTTCTTTCTCCAATAGACGTCAATACCTCCACTTAAGAACCTGTTGAGGAAATCGTAGCGGAAAGCGATCTGGTCGAACATGTCGGCCACTTGTTCTTTTTTTGTCCTATGCTTATCCCCAAAGGGAAGAATGGAATCGTGCGGGAGCGGGTTATTCATGGAATGCAAAGGTAATTGGCGGGGGTCAATAATCCAGTTCCAGTTTAAGCCTGTCCTTCAGGTCTTTGATCAGTGGGTATTGGGCTGCAAGCTGGATGAATCGTTCCCTGGAGTTCAGGGGAGCCTGTATTTTTATCTGGAGGTCTTCGCGTTGTTCCACAATCACCTGGTAGGTAAGCTGGCGATTGTGAAACCTGTGTTGCAGAAATTCCGATAAGGCGATTCTTTCCCCGTCGATAAATTTTTGCTGGAGATTGTTGGGCGTTATAATCGTAAAACTGGAATCACTATCAACCCGGAGATCCGCCAGTTCGAAACTTGGTTCGGCTGGATTCTTGGCTGTTTTGAGAATTTCAATGAATTCCTGCCAGGCCGTTTTAAGTAATTCCTCTGTCAGTGAAATTGCTTTTGAATGGGCGCTGTTTTGATTGGATGAATTGACCTGTTGCCTTAGTTTAGCCAGGGATCCCAGTTTGCCGGCTATTGCTGCCGTACTGGTGCCAGTTGCGGTAACCGGCGTGGGAGGTGGTGTTGGTTCTGTGGTGTTTTTTTCCGGTGATGGAGCAGGGGTTATGAGTTTAGCTTGCAGCGCTTTTGCTTCTGCGAGCGCTATATCAATCATGAGTTTTGAACCGGGTGATTGTTCTTCTTCGGGTGATCGTGTTGCATTGACTTTACCAGGGGTATGGGAAACAGGTTCCTCCTGATAAACAGGCTGCAGGGCCCGGAAATTTAAAGGCCTGGTATCAGTTATTTTTTTTTTACCCGTATCCATTACCAGTTCAATTGCCTGTGCCAGGTAGCATAGCCGGATCAGGGCCAATTCCACATGGAGCCTTTTATTTCTCGCACCCTTGAACTGGATTTCGGCATCCGTCAGCAGGTTCAATGCGCTAACAAGGTAGCCCGCATTTGTTTTTGCGGACATTTCCATATATCGGGTCCGAAAGCTGTCTACCACTTCCATGAGGTCGGCAACCCGGGGGTCCTTACTCAATAACAGATTGCGAATAAATTCTGCAAATCCATTTAAAACTATGTCTCCTTCAAATCCCTTTCGGTTAATATCGTCGTAGAGTAACATGGCTCCGGACAAATCCTGTGCCAGCATGCAATCCATCAATCGGAAATAATAATCGGCATCCAGTATATTCAGATGCTCCAGGGTGTTTTTATAGGAAAGCTCTCCGTTAGTAAAACTTACGATTTTATCCAGGATACTCAATGCATCCCGCATGCAGCCTTCGCTTTTTTGGGCGATGACCTGGAGAGCGGCTGGGTCAGCCTTGATGGCTTCTTTTTCACAGATCTCCTGCAGGTGTTCCACCGTATCAGTGGTGGTAATCCGTTTAAAATCGAAAATCTGGCAACGAGACAATATGGTGGGCAGGATCTTATGCTTTTCCGTAGTAGCGAGAATGAAAATAGCATATGGAGGAGGCTCTTCCAAAGTCTTCAGAAAAGCATTAAAGGCGCTGGTGCTGAGCATGTGAACTTCATCCACGATATAGACCTTGTATTTACCAGCCTGGGGTGCAAATCTGACCTGCTCCACCAGGGTGCGGATATCATCCACGGAGTTATTGCTGGCGGCATCCAGCTCGTGAATATTCAAGGAACTGCCTTCGTTAAATGAAACGCAGGATGCGCATGCGTTACAAGCTTCACCATCGGAAGTATGGTTTTCACAATTAATGGTCTTCGCCAGTATCCTGGCGCAGGTGGTTTTACCGACTCCCCTTGGTCCGCAAAAAAGAAAAGCATGGGCCAATTGCTGGTTGCGAATAGCATTTTTCAGCGTGGTAGTAATATGTGATTGTCCCACCACGGTGGAAAAATTCTGCGGGCGGTATTTCCGGGCTGATACGATGAACTGGTCCATAGGTGGCTAAATTAGGATTTTGTTTTGAGGAGCCGGATAATCATAACAGCGGATGGCGTCTGAATTCTTTTTTCCGGTCAAATAAATAGCGGTAGGTAATCAGCATGCGGCTCCTTTCGGGAGTCAATGATTCTGCTACAGCTATCATTTTGGGGTTGAAATCACCAATCCATTGCATTTCATATTCTTCATAATCCAGTTTATGTTGTATTATTTTAGCGGCTTCCACAATCAGGTAGCTATCCACTCCTTTGCCCTGCCATTCCGGAACCACGCCAAAAGCGATTCCCACAAATCTTTTGTTTTTCCGGGTGGCTTTCAGCCATAGGAACCTCAACTTTTGAAATAGGTGAAATTTACCATTCAGGTATTTGAACCATTGGTTGAGGTCAGGCAGGTTAATGAACATAGCTATGGGCAGTTGTTTGTAGTAGGCGAACCATACAATTTTCTCATCCATAACGGGTTTCATTTGATTAAAAATCTTCCTGCATTGTTCCAGGCTAAGCTCTTTATTGCCTGCATGGCCCGCCCAGGCTGCATTATACACCTGGTGAAAATCAGCCGCATATTTATCCAGGTTGTTTTTATGGGCGTGGGAGGCGCTGAATCCCGGGTCTTTTTCCAGTTGCCGGTGCCGGTCATAAAATTTGGGTTGGAGCGGGGTACGGGGATGCATTCCAAAGCAAATCTGGTTGAAGAAAGGTTTAAATCCGTAGGTTTCGAAGAGTGTGTTGTAATAGGGTGGGTTATAATTCATGCAGTATAGAGGCGATTGAAACCCCTGCGCCACCATTCCCCACCATTTATCCCTTTCGCCGAAGTTGATGGGCCCATCCATGGCTTCCATACCTTTGGAGGAAAGCCATTCTTTTGCGGTATCCAGCAATAGGTTGGCGGCATCCTGGTCGGGTATACATTCAAAGAATCCACATCCCCCCACCGGACAATCATCGCCTTTGGATTTATATTTTTTGTTGAAAAATGCCGCGATTCTGCCAACAGGTTGTCCGGTTGACAGGTCCATCAATAGCCATCGCTTTGCTTCACCAAAACGGAAGGTTTTATTTTGGGCGGGGTCAAAAACAGATTCAATATCCTTATCCAGGGGACGAATGTATTCGGGATTATTTTTATATAAGCCGGCGGGCATTTCAAGGAATATCCGCTGAAGTTCCGGATTGTCGACCGGTCGGACCTGGAATTTTTTATTCATAACGTCCGCAAAAATAGGAATCGTTTTCAACCCTTCTTTCGATCTCTGCGATCATTTCCCAGAAAGGGGAGGTTGAAACGGACCGGACGGTTTTTCTTTCGTTTGACAACGGGGGAAACAGATTGGAATTCCCAGTAATAAATCTTGAGCAGGATGATAAAATAAGAGATCAGGAGAGGGCCAAAGATCAGTCCGGGTATCTGGAAGTATTTTAATCCCATAATAACACCGAGAACGGTAACTATGGGGTGCGTGTCTGCCATTCGCTTGGCAAGGAGAAATCGCACAACGTTATCAGCACTTCCCAGGATAATGGCACCCCAGCCAATAATGAATAATCCTTCCCAGGCATGGCTGGTAGCCAGTTGGTATACAGCTGCAGGGATCCAGACCAGAGCAGTACCAACGATTGGGACTATAGAAGCAAAGCCTGTTACCACGGACCAAAAGCCGGCTTCGGGCAACCCTGTTATTTTGTAAGCTGCAAACCCGCAGAGGCCCTGTACCACTGCAATCAGTGGAACGCCAACCGCGTTTGAAAAAGTTTGCGCTACCAGCTCGCGTCCGAATAATTCAATTTTTGCCCTGGGAAAGGGCAGGTAAAAAATCACAGCGGCCTCCATGCGATTGACATTCATCAGCATGAAGTACAGGAAGAAGTACATCATAGTGATGGTGCTGAAAAAATTCAGGCTGTTGTTCAATACATTGGTCATAAGGTTGGTGGAAGTGGTCTGGATCTTTTGCATGTTTTCATTGGACAGGAGCCGGAAGCCAAATCTGGCGCTCAATTGCTGGTCAAAACTTTTCAGTGTATTCAGTACAATATCCGGGTTGTTAAGGAAGGCTGCGATTTTATTATAAACCATGGAAACAAACAGGGTGAGGGGGGCGAGGATGATAATGACGGTTACCGTTATGATCAATGCAGCTGCCCATGGTTTGCTCCAGTTTCGTTTTTTGACCAGATATTCCATGGCAGGCTTACTTAAAACGTAAAACATCACGGCAGCCAGAAATGCGGTGAAGAACTGAATCATGCTGAACAGCAGGAAACCTGCAAATACCAGAATGATACCGAGAAAGAAATATTTATTGATCTTGTGATCCGACCTTATTTCCATGGTTTAGGTGGTTATTTCCGTTAGTTAGGTGTAATTTTAGGTACAAGTTAACCCGATAAAAAATTATGCCATGAGCGACCAGTCTAAATTTATAACAGGGTTGTTATTAGGTGCAGCTGCAGGAGCAGCCATTGCCTATTTTATGACCACTGAAAAGGGGCAGGAGATTATGGAAGACCTGAAATCCGCTGCTGCAAATGCCGGGGATGAAGTAAAAGAGAAAATGAAGCAGTTTGAGTCTGAAATTGAATCAGCGGTTGAAAAGGGTAAGCGTTGGGCCGGTGAGTTTGGAGAAAAGGAAGAAAATCCGGAAACTCAAACCACCTGATACTAATTGTATGGAAAAGCATGAAGCCGGGTATTTTGAAAAAACAGAACAACTGGTTCAGCATTATATTCAGAACCGCTTGACGCTCCTGAAGCTGAAGGGTACGGAAAAAATCGCCAAACTTGTTTCAGTGATGGCGATTTTTATGTTCGTTTTGTTGCTTGTTTTTTTGATCCTTCTTTTTATCAGCATAATGGGCGGCTATTATTTTGCAGAATTAACCGGTAGTCTTTTTATTGGTTTCGGCATTGTTTCGGGTATTTATCTTTTCCTTTTATTGCTGGTGCTTTTAGTACGTAAAAAATATTTAGATCCTTTCATCACTGATACGGTTGTACGAATTTTAATGGATAAAACTGCAGAACATGAAGAGCAGCGAAATGAGGGCCAGGAATAGCCATTCCATACATAACCTGGCCGAACTTAGGTCCGAAGTCAGGAGGTTGGAGCACGATATCAGGGTGCAGGAAATGGAGCTTCGCAGCAATCTGAAAGCGCTGCCTTCCGAAGCAGTGAAGGTAGGGGCCGGAGCGGTAATGCCGTCTTTGTTAAAAGGTAAAACAGCAGCACTTGCGCTTACAGCAGGTGCGGCCATTGCCGGGGGGATTTTTGCCCGTAAAAGAAAGGGAGCCCTGGCTGCCGCTGCTACCACGGTAGCAACTGGAGCAGGGCGGTGGAAGGTTGCAGGTATCACAGCGCTTGCCCAATTGGCTTTCAACTTATTGGCCAACCGGTCTAAGAAAAAGAATCCTGTCAAATAACGCCTCCTGTCATTTGAACATTTTATCTGCCATTTTTTTATCGTGACCATAAATATCGTCACGAAAATTCAGCAGTCCATCACCATCCACCCAGGCAGTGAAATAGCCAATGAATACGCTCACCGGGCGATTAACGGTTACAAATTTTTCTTTCCCTGCGTGCATTGCAGTACTGATTGTTTCGGTGGTCCAGCTACTGTCGTCCCTCAATAACCATTGGGCCAGCCGGAAGGGTTCGGAAATTCTTATGCAACCGTGACTAAAAGCTCTTTTGGATTGCTGAAACAGTGTTTTGGAAGGGGTGTCGTGTAAATAAATATTGTAACTGTTGGGAAATAAAAACTTGACTAATCCAAGTGGGTTTTTATAGCCGGGGCGTTGCCGGATACCACCATTATGCCATTCCATATCATTCCTGGAAAGATAGGAGGGATCCCGCCGAATAGCCGGGAGTACCTCATTTTTCAGAATGCCAGGCGGAACATTCCAATAAGGGCTGAATACAACATGTTTTATATTACCTGTAAAGATCACTGTGGAATTACTGGCGGTACCCACCACCACCTGCATGTCAAAAGCAGGTTTGCCACCTTCAAAAACATGAGCCTTAAATTCCGGGATGTTCACCAGGATATAATCGCCGGTGGGTTCAGCGGGTACCCATCGTATCCTTTCCATATTTACCAATATTTGCCGGATGCGGTGACTCACAGGACGATTCATTTCGCGAAGGGTTCCGACTCCAATGATTCCATCTGCCACCAATCCAAAACGATATTGAAACATTTTCACTGCCTCCTGCAGCTTGTTATCAAATAGGGCAGAAGTGTCCGGTTCTTTGAGGTCTCCCAGCAAATGGAGTCTTTTCTTGACCCGGGCGATCACATATCCCGTATCGCCAACCTGAAGTTTCTTGCGGGTAGTGGATAAAGTATCCCAGGAGCTGTTTTTTTGTATCTGGTAATAAATTCCAAGTTTTTCCAGGAGCAAGTTATATTGGCGGTTCACTGGTTCGTAACGGTCGATTTCTTTGCCTTTTTCTTTGACCAATGTATCCAGGAGGGAAACCAGGTCAACCTTTTTCCGTGGAATGAACCATTGCAGGTCCCTGGCATTAAGGTTTCTTCGGCCACTATAAGCCCTGTTGGCATAGCGGAAAAACTGGAAAGTGAGTCCCCATTCCATTTTCAATCGCGCAGTGTCTGGGAGGAGGATGGAACTGTCTGTGGAAAGACTATCCATCATTCCCTGCAAGTAGCTGTTGAAAAGGGCACTGTCGCCCGTAAGGGCGATGTGGTTTGCCTGAAGGTTCCAGAAATTTTTGGCTTGTTCACCCAGCCCGGTGCTGTCAAACCAGGCATATTGGAAGTTACGCTCGGTGTAGAAATTTCGGAAGAGGGTTTTAGCCGTATCAGGAACGTTTCTTCCAGCCAGGAAATGCTCCATGGTAAGACTATCAAAAAATAAATTGGAAAACGCGTTAAGGGGAGTAATGGCCGTATCCCGTGTTACCTCTGGGGGGCGTTGGGAGTTGCCGTTTTGGCAGGAAGCCATCCAGAGGGATAATAGCAGGAAACAGAAGATAACAGTAGCTAATTGCTTCATTCTCATGACTTATTCATCAAAAATAACAAATATGTCAGGGGAGGGTCCTACTTTCAATCAAATTCCTTTTTGATTTGATGAATTTTACCGGGCATCCCTTACCTTTGCGGCAAAATTCGAAAACCTCACCTTAAAAGGTCTTCATATATGTCAACTAAAGGAAAGATCAAACAAATCATCGGAGCGGTACTGGACGTGCAGTTCGATGGCAAATTGCCCGAAATTCTGAATGCCCTTGAGATCAAGCGTCAAAATGGTGAAAAGCTAGTGTTGGAAGTACAGCAACACCTCGGTGAAGACAGTGTACGTTGTATTGCGATGGATGGAACGGAGGGTCTTGTTCGTGGGATGGAAGTTGTTGACACGGGTAAGCCAATTGCAATGCCAATTGGTGAGGGGATCAATGGTCGGTTGTTCAATGTAACAGGAGATCCCATTGATGGGCTTCCTGCTGTAGATAAGACCAATGGCAGAGCCATTCACAATAAACCCCCGCTGTTTGAAAACCTGAGTACTTCAACAGAAGTTCTGTTTACTGGTATCAAGGTAATCGACCTGATTGAACCCTATGCAAAAGGAGGTAAAATCGGTTTATTTGGGGGTGCAGGTGTAGGAAAAACGGTGTTGATTCAGGAATTGATCAATAATATCGCAAAAGGACATGGGGGATTATCCGTTTTTGCAGGGGTTGGTGAGCGTACCCGTGAAGGAAATGACCTGATGCGCGAGATGATTGAAGCGGGTATCATGAAATATGGGGATGCCTTTAAACATAGTATGGAAGAAGGCGGATGGGACCTGGAGAAAGTGAACCTGGAGGAGTTGAAAGACTCGAAAGCCACCTTTGTATTTGGCCAGATGAACGAGCCGCCGGGAGCGCGTGCCCGTGTTGCTTTGAGCGGCTTGACCATTGCTGAATATTTCAGGGATGGAGATGGTGCTGGAAAAGGAAAAGATATCCTGTTCTTCGTGGATAATATCTTCCGTTTCACACAGGCAGGATCAGAAGTGTCCGCACTTTTGGGACGCATGCCTTCTGCGGTTGGCTATCAGCCCACTTTG
>CBFGLD010000060.1:0-14175 GCA_965649495.1 uncultured Flavihumibacter sp.
CTGAAACCCGGTCAAACGGCACTCTTTACTTCACCGGGAACTGCTGTGAAATGTGGCGGTGCCCCGCAAAAGATCATGTACCTGGCAGCCGATTACCTACGTAAAAACGGGCTGCAGGGAAAAGTGAATGTGGAATTCGTAACCGCAGGCGGCGTCATCTTTGGCATTAAGAAATATGCCGATGAACTCATGAAAAAAGTAAACGAATACGGTATCAAACTAAACTTCAAACACGACCTGGTAGGGGTGGACGGGGAACAAAAGATTGCCCGCTTCAAAGTAGTTGATGCGGAAGGTGTGACCAGTTTTGTGGAAAAGAAATTTGATATGATCCACGTCGTTCCTCCACAAAGTGCACCCGACTTTATTAAAAGTAGCCCCCTTGCCGATCAGGCAGGCTGGGTGGAAGTGGATAAGTATACGTTGCAGCATACCCGTTATAAGAATGTGTTCGGTGTTGGCGATGCCATGAGTGCTCCCAATTCAAAAACCGGTGCTGCGGTTCGGAAGCAGGCCCCGGTGCTGGTAAAAAACCTGCTGGCATTGATGGATGGCCAGCCCCTGGCTGCCCAATACAGTGGTTATGGCAGCTGTCCGCTGGTGGTGGGATATGGTAAACTGATCCTGGCAGAATTCGGTTACGATAATAAGGTGATGGAGACCTTCCCCTTTGACCAGGCCAAACCCAGGTGGAGTATGTGGGTATTGAAAAAATATATCCTTCCCTGGATGTATTGGAATAAAATTTTAAAAGGAACTGCATAACAATTCTTGCGTATCTTGGTCTTCTCGTTCATCCTGCAGTAACCTGCGGGATGAACTGTTAAATGCAGATCTATGGCGAATATTTTAGTCCCCTTCGACTTCTCCCCAAATGCCATTGCGGCACTGGAACAGGCATTTTATATTGCCGACGGCAAGGGATTCAGTATTGAAGTATTGCATATCCTGAACTTCAAGGCTGCCCACGATTACCCTGTAGAATGGAACATTGATCCGCATCATGTTGACCTCGGAGCCATTCACAAGAAATTGTCTGAGGTGGTAGAAGACAAGCTGAATGCCTGTTGCGGTGGAAAGCACAGCCTCGAGGTGAATACCATAGTAAAAGAAAGTGTCATGATCAACGGGGGCATTATCAACCACATGCTGATGGATAAATCGGACCTGATCGTGATGGGTACCCATGGTGCCACGAATGCCATGGAAAGATTCTGGGGATCCAATACTTCCACCATGATCAATCATGCTTTATTTCCGATAATGGCCGTGCCTCCGCACTGGACGCCGGTGCGGTTTAAAGAATTGATTGCAGCCATCAGCCTGAAAGAAATAGCTCCCCTGGCTCCCCAGATCCTCAAGTGGGCCGGATGGCTGGGCACGGGTGCTGAAGTGGTAACCATGACTTCCCTGCCGGAAGCCGACCAGCCCGAACTGGATGCCGCCTTACAGGAATACCCGCAGTTGCAGGCCCACCTGGTGCCCAAAAAGAATGACCTGCCCATGTGGCGCAACCTGGTTCAGTTTACGGCTGATCGAAAAGAGGCGGCACTGCTCATGTTCGTTCACGAAAGAACGGTGCTGGAGAAATTGTTTAACTACAGCATTACTTCCAAAGTGGCAGACGGCATTCACATACCGCTCCTGGCTTTGCCGGCAAAGCACAAGTAGTCCTATCTTTGCAAGCCTATGGATACACTGGTACATCAAAAAGGCAATAAGGCCGTTGCTGCCTGGTTGCTGATTGGCGTTGGGATGATCGTAGTTCAGGTTTTGCTGGGAGGGATAACGCGACTTACCGGTTCGGGGTTATCCATTACGGAATGGGATGTGGTAACCGGAAGTTTTCCCCCGCTCAATGAACATCAATGGATGCAGGAATTTGATAAGTACCGGCAAACCCCGCAATACCGCCTGCTGAATACCGATTTTACGCTGTCCGATTTCAAATTCATTTACTTCTGGGAATGGTTTCACCGCGTTTGGGCCCGACTGTTAGGCATCGTGTTCCTGGTCGGGTTTATCTGGCTGACCGCAAAAAAATACCTGCGAAGAGAGATGGTGAATCCCCTGCTGGTACTTTTTATGCTGGGTGCCCTGCAAGGTGCGGTGGGCTGGATCATGGTGGCCAGCGGTCTCACCGGTGATGCCGTTTACGTGAAACCAACCCGCCTTGCGCTTCACTTTATCCTGGCGCTGGGATTACTTTGTTATACTTATTGGTTTGCCCTTCGGCTGCTGGTACCGGAGAGACAGAGAAGTTCCTCAGCTGCCGTCACCCGCTTCACCTGGATGATATTATTCTTGCTAACCCTGCAACTGATCTATGGCGCGCTGATGGCGGGCCACCGCGCTGCCACTGTGGCCCCCACCTGGCCTACCATCAATGGGGAATGGGTACCTTCCACCCTTTGGAAAGACGAACCTCTGCTGCTCAACCTGATCGACAATCCGCTCACCATACATTTCATTCACCGCAACCTGGCGTACCTGCTGCTGGTTGTCGTGATCATTTGGTATGGAAAGGTATCCCGCGTTGCGCAGAGTCCGCTGGCACTCCGGTGGCGGCGCATACCCCTGGTATTGTTGGTGATCCAGGTACTCCTGGGAATTTTATCGGTGCTCACCAGTAAGGATATCATTCCCAATCATTGGGGAAATTTTGAATGGATGGCACAATTGCACCAGCTGGTGGCCATGTTCCTGTTGCTTTCCGTTGTGAACATCCTCTATCTTTTCAGCAGGGCGGGGCAGCGGGTATAATTTCAGGCTTGTCTACACGTTTATAAGTGTATCTTGACAATGCCATGAAGCAGCAACTGAAAGCCATATTTTATTCATTCCCCGTACAGCTCATCCTGCTTCATTTCAAGAAGTTCCAGGTATTGCTGGTTTTCTGGCTGATCCTGTTTGGAGCAGTCAACGGCAGTTTCATGGCTGCTTTTGGGGTGGACTCCCTGTATTTGTCGCCGGAATACCTGGGCAGGGTTAATACCCTCAGTGCCGGTATTGTTGGAGTGGCCATTGGTATATTCATAATGAGTTGGAATATCACCACATTTATCCTTTTCAGCCGGCATTTTAAATTCCTGGCCACCACCACCCGTCCTTTCCTGAAATATTGCATCAATAATGCGGTGATTCCGCTGGTATTCCTGGTTTTCTATTTTATCCGTGCCGTGGATTTTGAGATCCACAAGGAACTCCTCAGTTGGGGCGAAGTGTTTATGCTGATCAGCGGTTTCCTGATTGGACTCATTTTGATCGTTATCATCTCTTTCGGGTATTTTTTCGGGGCCGATATTCATATCGCCCGCAACATGATCAACCTGGATCCCGCGCCGTTGCCTTTTCACCGGGGGTTAAAACCACATATTGTGCTGAATAGTGGCGGCAGCAGGCTCATCAAAGTGACTACTTATCTTAGCGGGCGACTGGAACCGCGGGCGGTCCGGAATGTGTCGCATTACAGCAAGGAGTTCCTGGAGAATATTTTCAATCGTCACCATTTTGCTGCGGTATTATCCATCTTTATTGCATTCGTTTTCCTGATGTTGATCGGGTTCTTCCTGGACCATGAGATCTTTCAGCTACCGGCAGCAGCCAGTATCACGGTATTCCTTGCGATCCTGGTGGCAGTGGTGGGTGCGTTTTCGTATTTCCTGCAAAGCTGGAGCGTGCCATTTGCCGTGGTGTTAATCATCACCCTGAATCTCTTGTACCGGAATGGGATCATTGATCCCACTAATAAAGCCTATGGGCTTAACTACCGGGAAGACATCCCGCGGGCAGCCTATACGCCTGCAAATCTAAAACGGTTAAGTGCACCCGAAAAGGTGGAAGCGGATAAGATTGCTATGTTGTCTGTACTTGAAAAATGGAAGGCAAGGCAGGGTTCCTCCCGCCCTTATCTCTACCTGGTCAATGTCAGCGGCGGGGGTACCCGCAGCGCTACTTTCACCATGGGGGTTTTGCAGAAACTGGACAGCCTTGCGGGTGGTGAGCTGATGAAACAAACCTTTATGATCACGGGTGCTTCCGGAGGAATGCTGGGTGCCGCTTATTTCAGGGCCTTGTCCGCCGAAAAAGACAAAGGCAGGCAAATTAACCTGCAGGATAAGGCCTATGTGGATGATATCTCCCGCGACCTGCTCAATCCAACTTTTTCTTCTTTTGTGGCCCGCGACCTGGCATCTCCGGCTCAAAAATTCAGGGTAGGCGAATATGAATATGTAAAAGACAGGGCCTATTCATTTGAACAACAACTGAATCTCAATACCCGCTACCTGCTCGATAAACAACTGCACCAACTGGAAGCGGATGAACGCGAAGCCCGCATTCCCCTCCTGCTGATGAATTCAGTCATCACCCGCGACGGGAGGAAAATGCTGATCAGCACCCTGCCCGTCAGGTTCCTGATGCATCCAACCGGAGATGCCGGTTTGCACGATCCATCCGACCCCGATGCGGTGGACTTTTCCTCGCTTTTTGAAAAGCAGGACCCCGGAAACCTTCGGTTACTCACGGCACTCCGCATGAACGCCACCTTTCCCTATGTGCTGCCCAATGTATGGTTGCCATCCGAACCCAAGATCGATGTGATGGACGCTGGTTTAAGGGATAACTACGGACTGGAAATTGCATTGCGGTTTACCCATGTGTTCCGCGACTGGATCCTTGAAAATACAGCTGGAGTGGTGCTGGTACAGATCCGCGACCGTGAGGGTGGTGGATGGGAATATCCTTTTGAGTCCAAAGATATTTCAGAGATCGTAACCAAGCCCATGTTGCTCCTGCAGTACAACTGGTATAAAATGCAGCAATATAACCAGTTTGACCACCTGGCATATTCTTCAGCACTCATGAAGGGGAAACTGATGAGAGTGAGTTTTCGCTATCTCCCGGAAAAAGAAGACATGAAAGCTGCGCTCAATTTTCACCTTACCCAACGCGAGAAACAGGATATCCTGCAGGCTCTCAACAACGAAGGGAACACGGCTTCTTTCATGCAGTTCCGGAGGCTGATGCAACCGGACTCGGCGAGCCCTCAGCTCAGTGAAAAATGATGCAAGGCATTGCCCGTTTGCTGTGCACTTAATGTTCCATGGGCTGGATCAGCTCAAAACACCGGGGTAAAATTTTTATATTGATCACATCGGAAGTCTCCCTGGGTTCCCCGTCGATATGGAGGGGTGCATGGTCGCGGTTGCGTATCTGCAACCGGGTCGTCTGTAAATATTGGATGGTATTGGGGTGCTCGTCATTGCTGCCGGTCAGCTGGCCTGCACTCAATTGCTGTATTAATGCAAAAGGAAGGATGGCTTTGTTCATTTTGGGGATGACCACCACATCCAGCAACCCATCGTTGAGACTGGCTTTAGGGGCGATGGTGACCTGGTTGCCAAACTGGTTACTGTTAGCGATGCAAATAAAAAAGGCATCCGTCTGGATGACATGGTCGTTGACCACTATCTCAAAATGGTAGGCACCGGCGGTGAAAAAATTCTTGATGGCCTGCTGGGTATAAGTGAGCAACCCACGTGAGGGTTGCTGTGCAAAATCGTGTGCCACCTGTGCGTCGAATCCCAGTCCGCACAACATACAGGCAAAGGAATCATTTACCAGGAAAGCATCTGCAAATCTTGCTTTACCTGTGAAGGCCAGTTCTATCGCCCTTTGGGTAGATTTAGGTATGCCCGCACTAAAAGCCAACCCGTTTCCGGACCCCATGGGGATGATGCCGAAGCGCACCCGGGTTTCCAGCAGGCTGCTCACTACCTGGTTAACCGTGCCATCGCCACCGCAGACGATCACATCCGTAAAACCCTCTTCCCGTATCTTTTGTTCCACGAAACGGTAATCTCCTCCCGCAACCGTGGGCAATACGATTGCTTCGGCCCCTAATGTTTTTGCTTTTTGCAGGATACGGGCTGCCAGGTCGCTTTTGGACCTCGTTCCCGAAATGGGATTGACGAGGAAAATGAATTTTTTATCGGCAATATTGGTTGGCATGTCAGCTGTTAGCCGACAAATCTAGCAAATCAGTTTGCTATGAGACGGTTAAATTCTTCTTTTGTGATGGTAAATAGGGAACCATGGCGAGCACCAGCGGGAAATTTAAGCTGGCTGGTGATATCTTCCCACTGCTTCAGGTCTGTGGAACGCAACAAGCCATAATGGTGCTCTGTGTATTTGTCAAAGTAGAGGAGCCAGGCGCCATTAATTTTTAAGGCGGTGGGGCCTTCGGCCCAGTATTTTCCAGTAATGGGATGCCCGGGTGCGGAATAGTTGCCGTCAATCGATTTGCTTCGGGCAATACGGATATTCTTTTGCGCAACGGGTTTCAGGGTCTCATCTTTCAGGAACATCAGGTATTCTTTTCCGTTAGCCACGATGCTGGCGTCAATAACATTGAAACCTTTATCGTATAACAGCTTTGTTTTGCTGAGTGTTGTAAAGTCTTTCGTGGTGGTATAGTAGATGCGGTGGTTGTAATCTCCGCCACCTTCCGTTTCCGGGAAGCGGCCGGGGATAGTGGTAGACCAGTAGATGATATATTGTTTTTTCACCGGATCGTAGTTGATCTCGGGCGCCCAGCAATTTTGTGCTGCCGGCTCCTGCTGCATCACCGGGAGGAACTGTTGTTCCGACCAGGAAATAAGGTCTTTCGAGCGTGCGTAGCCAATCCCCCGGTCTTTCCAGCTGACGGTCCAGACCATGTGAAAATAGCCATCGGGTCCCTTTAGGATGCAGGGGTCACGCATGAGTTTATCCCGGGCAACTTTTGGGGTTAGAAAGGAACTGTCGTTCCGGAGTGTATGCCATTGCAGTCCATCGGCACTGGCCGCCAGGTGCAGGCCATCTTCCCCGTTGCCCTTGAAATAGGAAAAGAGGAAAACACTGTCAGCCTGTAACAGTTGTGCCGGAACAGGCTCCGCTAATCGCCTGACGATCCTGACTCCGAAAATTCGTCCCGCTGTTTTACCATAATTGGATTCGATCCGGATGGTGATTGTCTTTTTGGTGCCGATGAGCTCCTGCGGTATCGGGTACTCACGGTCAAAGAACTTACCCGTGACCCCGCCGGTTAAGGTTTCGGTAAAAATACGCCTGCCTTCCACCAGGATATCGAACTGCCTGTTTTTGTCGTCTCCCAGGTAGGTCAGCATGAGGTTGTTGGATGCACCCGGATCAACCGCCATTTCAAATGAGAAGAAACCTCCGGCTCTTACTTCGCGGCCATTCACTCCGATGGCATCACTCACATAGCTTTTTTCACTGGCCTTCAGGTTATGGTCTCTTTCAGGCTGCATCTCGCCGATCCGGAACACATCTATAGTGCGGTCTGCAATTTCCTTCAGTCTTTTTTTCTCAGCTTCGTATTCCTGCTGCCGGGCGGCCCAGTCCGCATTGGTGAAATAATCCCAGTAAACGGAATAATATTCCTGGTACATCTGGTAAAAAGGGATCAGTTGCACGTCCCTTGGTTTTCCTACTCCATTCATTTCAAAACGGAGCGGCTGGCCGCTTACCGGACGGATCCAGTTGTTTACATCCTTATCATCAGTCAACAATACCGGCGTACCGAAAAGGGGATCCGGCATCTGGTCACCTAACCTTCCCGCCAGTAACAATGGGCCATACAATACCGCAATACGATTGGGGTTGTCCGGCATGGCCTGTGTGTGCAGCTTCATGGGCAATGATAACCGGATCACATCATTATTTTTCCATTTCCGGTTTACCACCAGGAAACCATCGGCATCGGTTGTTACCGGTTGTACTTTACCGTTAACACTCAATTCGCAGGTGGATGCCCAATATGGCTTACGCAAGCGAATGGGGAAACTGGTAGCCTTCCGGGTTTCGATTACCAGGGTGGTGGCATCTTCTTCAGGGAAACGGGTTTCCTGTCGGATCCGTACCTTCTTTTCGCGCCAGTTGAGGGTAGAGGGTACAAACAAGTTTACATAAAGGCTTCCATCTGCGCCATTGTAATAGATGGCCTCTCCATACTTGCTGTGATTTTCCATGCCGCTTCCTACACAACAGGTGAAGGTGTTCAGTGAATCGGAGAATTGTTTTTTGGTGCCCATCCGCAGGGGAACGAAATAACACATCATGCCGGTCTCCGGGTGTTGCGATGCCAGGATATGATTGTAGAGAGCACGCTCATAGTAATCGCCCAGTTCTGCAGTGGGTTGCCAGCTGAACAGGTTCCTGGTGAGCTTGAGCATATTGTAGGTATTACAGGTCTCAGAGGTATTGTCGCTGAGCCTGTCGTTCAGTTTGCCGGGTTCGCCGCAATATTCATAATTACTATTGCCTCCGTTAACATAACTGTGGTTATGCACCATGGTATTCCAGAAGAAGCTGGCGATGGTCTTATCGCGTTCGTTACCGGTTAAGGTATATTGTACCGCGCTGCCGATGGCCTTTGGAACATTGGTATTGCTGTGCTTGTTCGGCATGGGGTCGATCTGTTCCGACAAGGGCTGCATA
The DNA here is from genome assembly GCA_965649495.1 of uncultured Flavihumibacter sp. GTDB lineage: Bacteria > Bacteroidota > Bacteroidia > Chitinophagales > Chitinophagaceae > Flavihumibacter. The sequence goes on from CBFGLD010000060.1 coordinate 8,503, forward strand.
ACAAAATCGTCAAAGAAAAGATAGGAACGGTCCAGGTGCTTCTTGTTGCCGGTGATGGCATACAATTGTGCCAGTACATCATTCATGCCTCCGTATTCGCATTTCAACATGCGCTGCAGTTGCTCCTGGTTCAGGTTTTTGAGCAGGTTGCCGGTCCAGTCGCTCATTTTTTCAACGATGGCAACGGCCTCTTTGTTGTCTGTATAGAGATAAGCATCCAGCAATCCCGCCATGAGTTTGTGCACCACATACCAGGGTGCCCAGAGCCCGTTGAGGTCGAAGCCACCGGTGCGTATATCCCCCACCGATACTTTGTGCCAGGCGCTGTCCTCTCCGGGCATGGCGCCAACAAAACCGGTACCCCTGGCCTGCTGGCACCGGGCAAGTTCACTAACAATATAGTCTATTCGCTTTTTGTATTCGGCATTTCCTGTGGAGGCATACATCAGGCTGATAGCCGAGAGGTAATGACCAAGTGTATGCCCTGAAAGTCCTTCCGTTTCCCATCCGGCGTAAACCGGAGCTTTAGTGGGTAGTCCCGCATTCAGGTGGAATCGATGCAGCAGGCGATCGGGTTCCAGGAAGAGCAGGTAGCCGGCATCACGGTCCATGGCATTCCTGAGTGGGCTGCCGTCCAGCAGTCGCACGTCTTTGAGGTCAAATCCATAGGCTTTCAGCGGAATCGCTGGTTTAACGCGAATGCGGTCGTCATTTTTTACCGGGATATAGTTCTGTGCCTGGCTCTGGAAGAAGCCTAAGAACAGGGCAAGTGTGAATAGTTTTTTCATTGTTTGTTGTTTAGGTGTCTGACACATGTTCGGGGGACGTTCGAACGTCATGCGAACATGTGTCCGGACGTCTTAAATCACCTGGAATCCGTGGGCATAGGGGTCGTCGTCGGGATCGATTGAAATGGTGTTATAGCCGTAGATGCGGGCCCATCCTTCAATACCGGGGCGGATAGCAGGCTTGCCCGCTACGGTGGTCTCTTCTTCAATGGTGCCGGTAAAAGTGGAGCCGATAATACTTTCGTGGATGAAGAGGTCTCCTTTTTTCAACTTACCTTTTGTATACCACTGGGCCATTCGCGCCGATGTTCCGGTTCCGCAGGGACTGCGGTCAATGGCTTTATCACCATAAAATACTGCGTTGCGTGCTGTGGACCGGGGATCCAGCACGGCACCTGTCCACAGAATATGGGAGCAACCATTTATAGTGGGATTTTCGGGGTGTACAAACTCGTATCGCTCGTTGATGCGTTTGCGCAGTTCCCGGGCCCAGGCAATCAGTTGGTCGGCTGTGTACTGTTCCAGGCCGGCAAAATTTTTCTGCACATCCACGATGGCATAAAAATTTCCTCCGTAGGAAACATCCACCACCAGTTCACCGAGTCCGGGGCAATCCACTGTAAGCTCCGATGCTGCCAGGTAGGCGGGCACATTGGTGAGCTTAACCGATTTCACCTTGTTACCTTCTTGTTGGTAAGCAATATGTACTAAGCCGGCCGGGGCTTCCATGCGGATTATTCCAGGGATTTTCGGGGTGATGAGTCCCTCCTCCACCGCGATGGTAATCGTGCCAATGGTGCCATGGCCGCACATGGGCAGGCAGCCGCTGGTTTCAATGAACAATACCGCCACATCATTGGCGGGATCATGCGGGGGGTAGAGAATGGAACCACTCATCATGTCGTGTCCGCGGGGTTCAAACATCAGTCCGGTTCGGATCCAATCGAATTCTTTCAGGAAATGCTGGCGTTTCTGGCTCATGTTGCTGCCTTCTAACCAAGGCCCTCCACCAGCCACCAGCCTAACCGGGTTGCCACAGGTATGCGCATCGATACAGAAAAACGTCTTTTTCATTCAGTGCCTTTAAATAGCCGAAGTTACTTTACCTTAAAGAATCCGGGTCACCATTAATTGGTGGATCCTTTGCAAATATTAGCCGGTACGAGACCTTCCAGGTTAATATCCGGATAGTATCTGCTAATAGCGATAAAATGACGCCTTGTTCAAACCATTAAGTTTGAACCTAAACTGTAGCTAACTGATCTATCATGGAAAAAAGCATCCATCCTTTCAAGCAATTGTTTCTGTCGGTCTCCCTGTGTATTGTCCTGCCGGGTTTTTCCCATGCCCAGACTTCGGGTAACCATGAAATTGCTCTGCAAGCATCCGAAATCACCAACAGTATTATCCAATACCAGGCGGATCGCGGCAGCCTCGACCGGTTTTATTTCCTGGAAACATCACCGGAACGAACGGAGCGATTAAAAACACTCAACCAGCAATACCTGCAAAGACTAAAATCCTTTTCATACAACCAGCTCGGACCTGATGGAAAGATTGACTATACCCTTTTTCGGCGCAACCTGCAAAATGACCTGCGACTGTTGGAGGAGGAGGCATATCATGCCAAGGCAGCTGAATCCTATACCCCGTTCGCAACAGCAATATTTTCGTATGAAAGACAGCGCCGCCGTGGTGCGGTTCTTCCTGCACCGGAGCTGGCCAGGGACCTGCAAGCCTGGAGGGGGACTTTACAGGAGCTGGCATCGAAACTGGAGACAGATCAGCAACTCAACCTTGCAATTGCTTATGCCGCCCAGCGCCGGCTGAAAGACATCAGGGATGCCCTGAAAAGCATTTACGATTTTTATAACGGCTACGATCCCCAATTCACCTGGTGGATAAATGAGCCTTACAAAGGGATGGACACGATGCTCCTGGGTTACAGTGATGCGCTGCTGGCAAGGGCCCGTAAAAACAATGCATCCATGGATGATGGCAGCGGTATTCTTGGCAGGCCTATCGGTGCGGCGGAACTCAAAAAACAACTGGAGCTGGAATACATCCCTTATAACGCGGAAGAACTGATACGTATAGCCGAAAAAGAATTTGCCTGGTGCGACAAAGAATTACTCAAGGCAACCAAGGAAATGGGCTTCGGGTCTGACTGGAAAGCCGCCATGGAAAAAGTCAAAAACACTTATGTGCCAGAAGGCAGGCAACCCGAAATGATCCTGGACCTTTTCAACCAAAGTGTTGACTTTATTAAAAAACATGACCTTGTAACCATTCCACCTATAGCCGAAGAAACCTGGCGCATGAATATGATGTCTCCCGAGCGGCAATTGGTGAATCCGTTTTTCCTGGGTGGTGAAAGCATCATTATTTCTTATCCCACTCACACCATGAGTCATCCGGATAAGATGATGAGCATGCGAGGCAATAACCCGCATTTCTCCCGCGCAACGGTTCATCATGAATTGATTGCCGGCCACCACCTGCAAATGTTCATGAATGACAGGTATAAATCTTACCGGAATTTTTACACTCCCTTCTGGATCGAGGGGTGGGCCCTGTACTGGGAGATGATCCTCTGGGACATGAATTTTCCTCGTGGGCCGGAAGATAAGATAGGCATGCTTTTCTGGCGCATGCACCGGTGTGCCAGGATCATATTCTCGCTGAATTATCACCTGGGTAAATGGACCCCGCAACAATGCATTGATTTCCTGGTTGACAGGGTTGGACATGAAAGGGCTAATGCAGAAGGGGAGGTACGGCGATCTTTCCAGGGTAATTACGGTCCCCTTTACCAATTGGCCTACATGATCGGTGGGCTCCAGTTCTATGCCCTGAAAAAAGAACTGGTAGAAAGCGGGAAAATGTCCTACAAGCAATACCACGATGCCATTCTGCAACAAAACCAGATGCCCGTGGAAATGGTTCGCGCCATTCTGGTTAAGCAACCACCTGCAGAAGATTTCAAAACCAGCTGGAAGTTTTACCCAAACCAAAAATAAGTAACGATGTTCAGGATGTTGACCGCCCTGCTGGCAATGTGTATGGGAGGGATCCCTGCCTTTTCTCAACAACTGCAGAGGGCCACGCCGTATTATCCCGGTCAGGATGAAATGCTGGCAAGGTACGGTAAAGCCAAGCTACTGGACAGCCTGGCAAAGACCGCTGTGTATCACAGTAATGTGACGCCTGTATGGGACAGTGGGGGCAATATCTTCTGGTATAGCAGGATGCTGCCGGATAGCAGTATGGAAATTGTATCGGTGGATCCCATCCGAAAGAAGCGAGGTCCTGCGTTCGATCATTCCAAACTGGCAGTATCACTGTCAGCTGCAACCGAAAAAAACATTGCTCCCGGGAGGCTGGCGATAAGGATCGTGAAGCTGGATATCCGTAACAGGGAATTCCAGTTTTACCATGCCAATGAACTATGGCAAGCAAGCCTGTCGGACCTTTCCGTAATAAAACCGGAGCGCAAGGATGACAGGGGCTGGCGCGGCGGGGGCAATGGGTGGACCAGAAGAAGTCGCTGGATGAGCTTTTCGACCGATTCTGTTTCACCCCATAAAAAATGGAGGGCCGTGATACGCCAGCATAATATAGTGCTGGAATCCAATCTTGGTGCTCCCGTCAAAAACCTGACAACCGGTGGTAATGAAACAGAATTTTACGGAAACATTGCATGGTCGCCAGACAGCCGTTACCTGGTGGCCTATCGCATCAAACCCTGGAAAGATTCCATGATCCACTATGTTAAAAAGGCGGTCCCGGGAAGTACCAGGGGGCAACTGTTATCCATACCCTATAAGCAACCTGGGGATCCTTTCACTACTTATGAAATGTTTGTATTCAGGGAAGAGAATAACTGGCAACCGGTGAAGATGGATACCGAGATCATTGATTTCTTTGGTGCGCCGCACCTTCATTTCCGTCCGGGGAATGAACGCTATTTCCTGTTTGAAAGAGTAGATCGTGGTCATCAGCGATTCCGGATACTGGAGGGCGATGCCCTTACCGGTAAAACCAGAACACTATACGAGGAGCGTTCCAACACTTTCATTTACGAGTCCAGGATCTTTACCGATTACCTGTTACCGTCCAACGAGATCCTGCTCAGTTCAGAACAGGATGGCTGGAGACATTTATACCTGCTGGATGCCACTACCGGAAACATCAAGAACCGCGTGACGAGCGGCAACTGGGTGGTGAAAGAAGTTGACAGTGTGGATACCCGTAAGCGGGAAGTATGGTTCAGGGCGGTGGGCAGGAATACCGGGGAGGACCCCTACCACGTTCATCATTACCGGGCGGGTTTCAATGGGAAGAACCTACAGGCCCTGAACCCTGAAACCGGTAATCACAGTGTATCCTATTCACCGGATGGCAACTATTTTATTGACAGCTGGTCGCAGGTAAACATCGCACCCCGCATTGTATTGAAACGAACGTTGGATGGGAGGAAGGTCCTGGACCTGGAGCACGCTGATACCAGCCGGCTGAAAGCCCTGGATATCCCGCGTCCTTTCCCCTTTCACGCAAAAGGACGCGATGGGCTCACCGATATTTGGGGTGTGGTGTGCATGCCTCCAGACCTGGATCCTTCTAAAAAGTATCCCGTTATTGAAAATATTTATGCTGGTCCGCAAGATGCTTTTGTACCCAAGTCATTTATGGCTTACAGTGAAATGCAAAGCATGGCAGCGCTGGGTTTTGTGGTGGTTCAGATCGATGGAATGGGAACGGCCAACCGATCAAAGGCATTCCACGATCAATGCTGGCAAAACCTGGCTGATGCCGGTTTCCCTGACCGTATCCTTTGGATAAAAGCGCTGGCAGACTCGCTGCCCTGGGTAGATGATAGCAGGGT
>CBFGLD010000061.1:0-13290 GCA_965649495.1 uncultured Flavihumibacter sp.
GTACCGCAGTACCCTTGGGAGAACCGGTAGGATTTGTAGTCCGTATTAATGTACCGGCTACCAAAACCTATTACGTAGGTATGGCGGCCGATAACAAATGTCGACTGGTGGTCGACGGTAACGTCATCATTGATCAGGACCAGTACGCCCTGGGAGAGAATTCCCCTCTGGACTGGAACGAGGAAGCCGCTTTCCGTTTCTGGCACATCTATCCGCTGACGCTGACACAAGGAGTGCACTACATCGGACTGGAAGCCATCGATTATGGAGTAGCTGCCGGTTTTGGTGCAGAGATTTACGATAACACGGTAGCGGAACTACAAGCAGCTTATCTGCATCCGGACTTCGTAGCTAACCCAGGCACGTTCCCTGCCCAGGGAAATCACTACGGTAACCTGAATCTGATTTACTCTACCCGTTGGGCCAGAGGCGGTACGTTCCAGAGTGGAACCACTATCGGATACAGCTGTGCTACCGATGGATATGTACTGGATACTACCACGGATCCCCCGGTGTGTACGCTGATCGAAACGCAACCTGCAGTGATATCGTCCAAGATTTGGGCCAAGGTGAAACTGATGGACGTGCGTTTGAACAAGCAGATCATGCTCTACAACAACGACGTGGCAGTGAAGATGTTTCAAACGGTACAGGTTCCTTTCTACCCGGGTGTATTAGGCCACGTAGATTGCGGAGGCACGCAACAGCATTACCTCAACGTACTCAAAAGCGGTACAGCCCAGAAGAACGATTGTCCCAGCGGGGTAGGATCCATTGTTAAATTCTCGGCACCTGCCGGATTGTTCATCGGTTCCTCACAAACTGCAGTAGACCAACTCGCCCAGGAATACGTAGACGACGATAAACAAGCATTCGCTAACTCCACCGGTAAATGTACCCCAGTATGATAGGATGTACCAACCCCAATGCAGCCAATTACAATCCGGCTGCAACCGAAGATGATAATTCCTGTATCTACCTGCAGAAGCATAACGGTGTCTGCTATGCGTTCAAGGACGTCGTACCGGCCAGTGTCAAGGACGAGTCCTTCACCCTCTCTTTCTCCTTTACGGAGATGGACTGGGTTTTCTTCCACGACTACATACCAGACTTCTACTTCAGCAGTCGCAACCAGTTGTTCAGTCTGAAGAACCGGTCCGTATTCATCCACCACAAAGGAGCTCCCGGCAAATATTATACAGCAGATACCAAGCCGTTCATGATCGATCTGGTATTCAACTCCAAGGACGAGATCTTGCTTAACAGTGTGCAATGGCTCACCGAAGTATTCAACAATCAGCAGGAGCTGGAATTTACCACCATCACTCATATTACCATTTGGAACAACCAACAATGTACCGGACGGATTGCTCTGGCAGATGTTTTCCAGGACTTGGAATTTGAGGTTCGAAAGACACAGGCTCTATGGAGCTTTAATACCTTTCGAGACATGGTAAAGCAGTCCGGGACCAAATTCCTGCTGGATATATTCAATAACTTCGCAGTAGATACTTCTAAGCTGGATATGGAGAAGCCCTGGTTTGATCAGGATCTCCTACACGACAACTGGTTTATCATTCGCCTGGAGTACGATAACACTTCCGGCAACCAGTTGATTTTTCACGCAGCAGATATCAATGCTGACAAATCGTACCGTTAATGAAACTACTTACTAGGCAATACAAGAAATACAGAGAGGGAGGACAATTCCAGGAATTCCTGAATGAGGGGGGAATGGAAGCCGGCCTTGGTCTGGCAGGAATTGGTTTGAGCACGGCAGAAAGTATCCGGGGAGAACAGATCAATGAATACGGACTGGCCAAACCTTCGGTCGGACTGACTGCGGGGAAAGGGGCCTTGAGTGGTGCATCTGCTGGTATGGCTGCCGGTCCGATGGGCGCGGCTGTTGGTGCCGTGGTGGGAGGAGCTGCCGGGCTCATCGGCGGACTGGCCCAGAAACGACAGCACGAGCGCCTGACTGCTCAGTATGCCCGGGAGAAAGACCGTATGCTGCGGGAACAAGGCGCTGCCCGGATTGCCAGCGATCCTTCGCTCGTACGTGGTAACCTGGGGGCTAACTATTTTGCCAACGGCGGACAGCTGCAGCACCTTTCCTCTACCGCAGGAGAATTCCAAGGACCTTCTCACGCGCAGGGCGGCATTCAACTACCGGCACACCAAGCAGAAGTAGAGGGCAAAGAGACCATAGATGGGGGGTATGTTTTCAGCAAGCAGTTAGGGTTTGATAAACTGCATCGGCCGATGGCCAAAGCTATGGGCCGGATCGAGCAGAAAGCCCCCACACCGGAGCGCATCAAAAGCCTGGACTACCTGAGACGCAAAACCGAAGCGCTCAAGCAGAGCCAGGAATTTATTAAAGAACAACTTCAACTTACCTGATATGGCCTTTACACCTAAACCAAAACGGGTTACTCCTATGCTGTCCATCGACACCGATAAAGCTACCGGTGCTTACAAACTGGACAAACCGGATGCTTCCCTGGCACCGGGACTTATCCCCGCCAAAAAAAGGAAGAACGTCTATTCTAAAATAGGCGAGATGATCCCGTATGCTTCTAATATTGCCAACGCGTTCCGCCGGCCACCTACTCTGGGAGCACCTCGTAGCGTAGCTCCTGTCAGTGCCGGACGGATCAATCTGTCCAATCAACGCCAGGAAGTGGAGCGCAGCATCCGCGGCGCCAATGCGGCAGCTGATCGGGGGCTCAGTGAAAATGATGCTGCTGCGGTAAGAGCGGCTAACCTGGCCACGGGCATTCGCGGCATCAATGCCGTTAACCAGGCAGAAGCTAATGAGAACGTTAGCAACCAACGCTGGGCCGCACAGATGAATGCCGGGATTGACGCACAGAATACAGCCATGTGGAACCGGCGCCAAGAAGATAACGTAGGAGCTGCCATAGCCAACCAGCGGGAGCAGAGTGCCAACCTGGCCAATGCCGCAGATAAGATCATGGCCCAGCGCAGTGAGCGGGACCAAGCGGCCCTGGACGAGAAGCGCCTCTCCATCTACAGCAGACTCTGGAGCGATAGCAAAGTATTTGACCGGTTCAAGACCTGGGCCAAGGAGAACGGCATCACCGATCTCACCGGTACCGAAACCTATACCAAAAAAGCCAACGGTGGTCCACTAGATCCCGGCCGTCCGGTAGCCAGGCAGGGAACGTTCCGTAACCGGGACAGTAACCTTACGGCGGCCATGGATGGGCTGAATTACAATATCATCAACGGGGGCGATCCTTTACGAAATCCTTACGGGCGTACGATGTTCGATGCCATGAGCAGCGACTACGGTCGGGACGAGGCCCAGCAAGTGGTGACTAACCTGCACTTATTCCGGCAGCGTCCGGATGTAGGCGGGATGAACGCCGATCAGCGATTGGAACTCTACCATCGGTTGTATCCTTCCCGCAGTACCAACCGCCTTCGCCTGGTAGGAGGATCTCCGGCAGCCGGCGCCAACAACTCCACCGATATTGGTGTAAACCCTATGGCTTCCCGTAAATACGGAGGTCGTATCAAAGTCTATTAATATGGGCCTTTACGATAACTATCAGCTGGCCAACAGTACGCGCATCAGAGAGTATCAGGGATCTACGGTCCCTGAACTTGTTAAAGTGAACCAGGAATTGCAGAAGCGGTACGACATGGCAGCTGAGGGGCAGGACTACATCGCGCGCTTTTTACAAGGAATGGACGCGCTGCCGCAAGATAAGCAGGCATTAAACGAAGTGGCCAACCAGTACACAAGCCGGTTACAGACACTGGCCGGGCGGCCGGATCTGGAAAACGCTTTACGGGAAACTACTCTGCTGGGACGGGATGTTCCGGAAGCGTACGCCCCGTTCGCGCAGCGCATGAAAGATTTCCAGGCCAGGAAAGCGCAGATCGAAAAAGACGTACAGGATGGTAAAATCACTCCGCAGACCGCGCAGCGCATCATGCAGATGGACCAGGCCATGGATCCGGGAGTACAGAAAGACCCCAGAACCGGCCGGTACACCGGAAGGTACAACGGCAGCATCAATTACATGAAAGACATCGACACCGATAAAAAGGTGGATGAGTGGATGGATAAGGCCCTGCCCAGTACCCAAGGCTGGAGCAAAGAATTTGCGAACGGGCAGTGGATCATTAAGAAAGCAGGAAAGCGAGTGGTAATGGATAAGGATCGGATTGCGCAGATCATTGCAGCAGGAGCGGCGGCCGACGGAGAGTACCAGGCCTGGGCCAGACAGCAACAGCAGCTGGGCAGTTTTGATTACAATCCAGCTCGTATGGGAGACATCAATTTTGACCAACAGCTGGGCAGTATTCGCCAAAAAGATGCTGCTGGTAAAGAACAGTTGGTGCCCGTAACGCTGGGCGATGTGCTCAATCAATACCAGCAGCAAGGCATTTCTACAGCAGATGCTCTGAAAGCCATCCGCCAGCAACAGATTGGAAACGATCTGATGAGCAAGATGCAGAATTACGGTGTGGTCAAGTACATCCGGGACGATCGGGAAGAAGAATCCGGTTTGGAAGCCAACCAGGTCTGGAAGTGGAACCAGGAAGAAGCAGAGAAGAAAGCAGAACGTACGATGCTGCAAATGGCTACTACGATGACGCTGGGAGGAGCGAATATAGAAGATGTTCGCGACTTCACTAAGATCCAGTCCGGACTCGAGGATGAGCATACCGGACAGATGACTGCCTATACCCGCTGGTTAAAAGGCCTGGACGATGGTAAGCAGAAGATCACCAGCAATCTCACCGGCAAGGTTTATTACAAGGATGAGAACGGAACGATGGTGGACGTGACAGCGGACGCAGAAAACTTCCGTTCCAGTATGCAGGATATCGATAATAGGCGTAAAGAGTTGGAGATGATTGACGCAGCTGCCAAGAGAGCTGCTGGATTTGACAAGCTTCCACCTTCCCTGGTGAAGAAAGCTGAGGACGCCAGGAAGGAGGCAGAAAAAGCAACCAGCAGTGCAGAGGCCAGTCTCTGGGGCATTAAAATTGCCAGCGGCGGTGGTACCGGTGGAGCAGCCATCAACTATACAGATGCACAGCGTAAACGGAACGGTGAAGCTGCATACAAGGCCGTGTTGGAAGATACAGAACCCTTCCGGAAATATGAGAAAGAGTTGGCAGCTCGTATGAAAGGAACTACTATGGGCAGCGATCTATTTACGTTCCGGGATGAGAAGACGATCGATAACCTCAGCAAGACCGCCGAAGCCCTGATCAGTGGACTGGATCTGGAGAAAGGAATGGTACCGGTGCAGTTCAACGATGGGTCACAGCTGAGCGCAGATCAGTGGGGAGAGTTGAAAGGTAGCATGCGTGCCATCGGCGTAACCTTCACCGGAGATGTAAACAGTCCGATTGCCCTGGTCATGCGTGCTTTTAAAGATGTCAAAAACAAGAAGACCTCCGGAGAGGATATGATTATCAAACTGCCCAATACCAATATCCAGCAGATTGCCTCCGAGAGTATGGACGAAGAGCAGAAAGATTACTTGCGCCGGGCATCCGGACTGGCTGTCGCGTTGAACAATCCTACCCGTTCCTTTGATTACGACGGAGTGACCATTCAGGCCAATACCAACGATCCCCGTAAAGGATGGCAGGTTCGGATAGGAGACAAGGAAGCGACGCTCTACTCCTTCAAAGACATTTTCAATTTCATGGACTCTAACCGTTAACCATGGCTGATACCAGTTGGCTCGACCCCGTACCGAAAAAACCAGATACGTCCTGGATGAAATCTGCCGTACCCAAAAAGAACGGTGGCATGGAAGCCATTGGAGGCGTAGTTCAACACGATAACCAGGCTAATTTCGATTTTCTGGTGAAGTACAACCAGGACAACCAACGTCTACGCGCGCAAAATCAGTCCTGGGTGGCACAGACCGGCTTGATGATAGGTAACTCACTGAGCAACCTGGTAACTGGTACTGTAGAAGGTTTTGGGTACCTACCGGAACTCTTCGATGCCGATCGGGATTATTCCAACGCGCTTACCCGTACCATGCAGGAGTGGAAGAATCCTTTTGGAGAAATCTACCGGGAAAATCCCAACCAGGTATTTGATTGGAGCGATCCGGCCTGGTGGATGGAAAACATTCAAGGCCTGGTGGAAAGCGCTGGGGCGTTTGCGGTACAAGGCAGCGCTTATGCAAAGATATTCGGTTCCCTGGCTAAAGGAGCTGCAGGTCTGGCGCGGGCGGGTAAGGTTGGAACGAAAGTAGCCAATGCATCGGCCCAACTGGCCAGTGGTACCTTACTGGCATACACCGAAGGAGCCATGAGTGGTTATAGGGTATACGAAGAAACCTACCGCAATAGCATGGAGAAAAATCTGTTGAGTGGCATGCCGGAAGAGGAAGCGCGCGCACATGCTATGGAATCTGCTGGTAATGCAGCGGCTACGACCGTGAAGGTAAACACGGCCATGAACACACTCTTAAACGTGGGCGCTCTTTCTCCGTTGTTTCGAAATCCCAGCGATGAAATACTGAATTTTATGCGGGGACCTGGTGCCAAGCAGGCAGGAGAATCCCTGGCCGACTGGCGCAAGCGGTTATCCGGCCTAACCGCAGACAACCCGCAGCTGAAGAAAGCTTTAGCAACCCGCGGCGGCTGGTCCTCTTTTGCAGCAGAAACCGTCAAGGAAGGTATCGAAGAAGTGAATACCCAGTTCGCTGAAGCGGAAGGTGCCCGGGTAGGTAAGGGAGAAAATCGTTCTATCCTGGATGCCATAACAGATCTGAACCAATACTTTACTGATGTGACCAATCAGGAAGGTGCTTTGAATTTTGCACTGGGTGCTTTCGGCGGTGCGGCACAGACTGTACTGATCGATAACATCCCTGTAAACCGGGTTGTGCGTTACGACAGTGCCGGAAACCCGATGTACAAACCGGATAAGGATGGGAAGATTCAGTACGATGGGAAGGGGAAACCTAAGTACCAGACCGAGCTGATTAGCTCCCGTACACACAACAGCAGAGGGGTACGTAAATATTACGAGAATTTACGGGACGCTGTAATCGATGACATCAAAAATTTCGAGAAGAAGCAGCAGGATCTAGCGGCTGCGGTTGCCCGCAAGGATGAGGCAGCGGCTGAAACACTCCGGAATCAGTTATTCTCAATAGGTGCACTGGACGCCGTCAGCAAAGGCCTCACCGAAAGCTGGCAGCAGACTTTCGAAGAGATCCTTAATATCAGTAATAACGACTCAATAGGTGCCGAGTTTCAACCTCAAATGGATGCATTACAATTACAAGCAGCAGAAGCTGAAAACGAAGGAGACCAAGCTAAGGCCGATCAACTCTGGGAAGAGCGCAGGAAACTGCATGCCCAACAGATGGCAGTTCAGGATGTTACATCGGCCATGCAGAAGGGCCTTGCAGTAAACCGCCAGGATAATGCTTATAAGGAGCGGGCCAAGTCGGCAATTGAGGATTTGAAACACCTGCAGGAAGTGCACAACACCATTCAACGGCAGTACGTTGATGCATCCTCTCCGGTTACCGGTGAACTGGCAGACCACTTGTTTTTCCGTAAGGCAGATTTATACCTGCGGGGGCGGGCGATTCAGCGTGAAGAAGAACGCCTCAATAAGATCGAAGCACTGGACAGCATGACGAATCTCCCGGGAGATACCGCATTTACTCGTGAGGTAGCTAAGTACAATGCGCACATCGGTATGGTAAACGATACCATCGATCAGTTACAGAAAGACGCAGATGCTCTGGAAAAAGCCGATAAGGCAGGAGACATGGCGACCATTAACGAGCTGATTGAAAAATACCGGGCCAAAGGCATCAACGATAAGGATCTTGCCGGCTCCATTCAGGACCTGCACAGTAAACTGGTAGGTAAAGCGAAGTTGTACAAAACATCCAATGATGCAGCCTACAACCAATTGGCTAATAGCCTGGGTTTCCAGGAATGGTTAGCAGCCAATCCAGGTAAAACTTTCCAGGATATGATAGAGGCCGTTGGGACCAACCAACTGCTGCGCAGGGATCGGGCCAATCTGGAAATGGTAAAAGCACAGCATGCCATAGCAGAAGCCAATATGCAGGAACTCTCTTCTAAAAAGGGATTGGAGCAGCTTATGAAAGCCCTGGCAGAAGACCGGAAAGCGATGCTACGGAAGATGAACGAGCGTAATAAGAAAGAGAACACCGAAGCTTTTCTCAAACAGCAGAGTAAGAAAGCCGCTGCCGCACTGGACGCTAAGAGCAAGGAAGTCATGGCGGCCCGGCTGGACAGTCAAATCGCTGATTTGATCGCAGAATGGAGTAAGGTCCAGGATGAATACGTAGCTACTGAGGAACAACTTCATGAACAATGGAAGAAGAAGATGGGCGTATTCTCACAATTACGCACTATTAAACAGCTGCAGAAAAAAGCGAATGAACTGCGTTCCCGTATGGCAGCTCTTAAAACTCAAATCGCTTCTCTCCAGGAACAGCGGGGACGCCTCAATGTAAAAATACAGGAAACACAGGCTAAAGCAGCCGCGGTAGCAGCGCAACCTCTGCAAGAGACGCTTACAGAGGATCCTAACAAGGACGTGGATACAGGTGAGATGGAAGCTGCCATTACGTACGAACAACTGAAGCAAGGAACTCCGGAATACGACCCGGCCAACGACTCGCAGCAATCCACTCTGGATCTCGCTGAGCTTGCAGCCAAGCCGGAAGATTATGGGGACCCTCTGCAGGAATACATGAATCTGGCCAATAGCTTACCACCGGAGGCATTACCGATCCTGGATATGCTGGATAAGCTCTTCGATCGGGAGGGTACCAGTATCCAGCGGACTGTTATTGCGTTTCAGCCACTAGTAAACCGCGGCGTGATGACGCAGTTCGAAGTGAACGATGCGTTCGTAAAGCTGGCCGCTTACCACCGACACAAGCAACAACCTGTTAAGCCTGCCGAAACAGTTATCGTAGATCCGGCTGTTGATACGCAAGGAATTCCCGGTAATACGCTTTTTGACGCCATGGTCAGTTTACAGCCGGAGATTCGCATGAACCCGATTGTCTTTGAAGAAAAGGGATTGGAAGATGCTGTATGGGATCAACGGCCGGCCAAACCGGTATCTGCTGTAAAAGTGAACAGTGCGGACCTGGTGTATAAAACCACTCGGATAGGGAATGTACTGCGGTTGCGGAATGAAACCGTAAACGGTGCTCCCATTGTGGATCCGAACGCTAACCTGGATCGGATGATTCCCGGACGCATCAACGTAGGCGATGATGTGTACCTGGAGATAGATCCCAATCCCGATCCTGCATGGCAGATCAATAACGACTACAATATTCAGCAGGACGAGAACCTGCAGGACATCAAGCTCGACGATAGTTTCAACAATTACATCGACGAGAACGGGAAGATCCGGATGGGGAAAGGAGAGGAAACCGTAGGATATGGAAACGTTCCCATTCGTATCGTGCATTCTCGCACAGGGAAGACGCTGGGGTATTTCCCGCGTACCGACTGGGTTACGGCCACCGGTGGATCCGGTAACTTCCGCAACCTCACTGATCTCTTTCCAGCAGACGCCAACGGTGAGCGGGCATCCGGCAACGTACTGTACCAGCAGCAACTGAACTTGCGTATCCGTAAACGGATGGCTGCTCTGTACAACCAGGATCCCAAGGCTAAATTGAAGACCAGGATTGTTGAACGTACCAACGGAACAGTGATGTACCATGGTACTGCTAACGATACCACGGGTAAAGTGAAGTACGAGATGAAAGAAGCCCGTACACTGCTGCCCGATCCTTCTTTGGAATTTGGGGTTGCCGTGAGTGGTAAGAAATTTATGATCGGGGAAGGTCTCACGGCAGACACGCGTATGAAACTTACGGAAGGACCCAACGAGAATACCATCGGGATGCCGCACGTATTCATTCCGCTACCCAACGGGATGTTCTATCCCTCTCCTTTGAAGACGAAGGCGCTGGCCGATCGCCAGGGAGATGTACATACCGTAATCCGGGCCATTGAGATCTATTTACAACACGGCAGTAATTATCAAACCGAACAGAACGATAAGATTGTTGCCAGTATCCTGAAGCATACCGGGTTTGATATCACAACTGATAACGGACTGGCAGACTTCATACAGCAGTATTACACGCACCTGTCCAACTTCGACTCCGCTTCTACCGCAGCAGACGCCAAAGCCATCGATGGAGAAGCAAAGCAGCAGAAGTTTAAGTTCGCCATCAGTCCGCAAAACGAGAAGAAGGCCTTTATTCGGGTAGGTGTAACCTTCTCAGGAACTCCAATCGTAACTGCGATATTGAAAGATGGGAAGCTGGATCCGAAGTTTGTAGATGCTTTGCAGACTGGGTTGAGTACCCGGTTTAAAGCGGTTCCGTTTACCAAAGGCAATATTCGAGGACTGAACGACCCCAGGCCCATCAATACCGTACGCATCAACAAGGACGGTAAAGTCGTATCGGAAAGCTTCCCTAACTTCAATGCTTACCTGAAATCCATCACTTCTACCTCGGTACACGGATTGATGCAAGTAGAGGGGCAGTACGTATATGCGGCAAACAGCCAGATTATGCTCAGCGAGGAATCGCTCCTGCACCAGGAAGAGAACATTCGGGAACTGGTTACCTCTACACCGGAGGATATGGGAAAGATTGTAGCTGCTGCAGATGAAGCCGAGGATCTGGACGGAGCCTCTATGGATGCTTTTGAAAGTTTCAATCCGATGACGGAGCAAGTCCGCATGGTACTGCAAAGTGAGGGCATACCAGTGAATTTGGAAACCCTGGAAGACTTGTATAACTTTACGAAGGAACGTAATGATAAGACGCCAACCGAAGTCTACGAGAAGTTAAAAGAACTTGGCATCAGTACACTCGTGGAAGGATACAATCCCTTTGCTAAATGTGGGTAACCACACTAAATAAACCCTATGGTCACTTGTAATTTCCTTGCCCCGAACGGGGAGAAATCTTTGTTATACGGTGCACTGGAGCAGAAATACGGCGCAGATCGCGCAACCCAGTTATGGAACTGGTCCCGTTCGAAGTCTTTTGAGGAGACGCTTAGCAAGATTCCTGAAATTACGGGTAACGCGCCTCAGCTTGATATGAATGGGGAGCCTTCCATCGCTGCAGTAGAAGCGGCTATTGACTGGAACCAGCTGACCAGTGCAAATATTGGCGGGCGACGTTTCAAAGGACAGATGACATTTGAGTACGGCGGAAATGCCAGGCCAGGAATGGGAGCTAAAAGTACATTGCAGGCCATTCGTATGGGAGAGCGTACAGCAACAACACGGTACGAAGCGGACGGGCATTTTGATTATTGGAAACAGGCCCAGGTCGGAGATATCATAGAGTTTACAGGAGCTGATGGATCCGTGGTAGAAGTACGGGTAACTAAACCTTTTACGAAATTGACTCCGGATACCTCTGCAGAAGAATGGAGTAAGAAAGAAGGATGGTCTGTAGAATATTTTGAGAAAAAGGTCCGACCAAAAATAGCGAAAGGAGCCTGGCAGATAGAATACGAATATGTTAGTAAGGCAGTTTCTACACCGGTTAAAAAAGGTCCAACAGGCTGGGGAAGAAATGCTACTACAGATGGTATGAATTACGAAGTCAGTACCAAAGGAGACGATCGGTTCAGTGCATTAAAAGCCAAACTTGCAGACGGACGTACCATAGAAGAGGCCTATCAGCTGGACGTAAAAGGATACAGGGTTCAGGGCAACGACTGGAAGTTAGGAAAGGGCAAGAAGCCGCTGGTTAACATCACTCCGGAAGAAAGCTGGCGGCAGTACAAAGCGCTCTGGCAACAGTGGGCAAAAGAGAACCCGGCTTTGATAGAAGAACTCCGGGAAAAAGCAACTGGTAAGATACTGACGGATGGATTTGCCAATACCGATATTTCACAGGCCCGAGCACTGTTTGAAATCCTAAATCAGGATAATACACAGCCGGTACAAGTTAACCCAGCGAATTATACCAATCACAGTGGCGGCGCAGACGGGGCAGATGCTGCATGGGATCAGATCGGTCGGAAATACGGTTTTGTCAAGCACCAGCATTACCGCGAGCCTGGTAAAACTTCGGTAGATTCCGAAACCTTACGTAATCAGGGAATCAAAGCCATTGCCTTGGATGACGTTACTTATGCAGAGGGAAAAGCGGTAGCGGACCAAATCGATGGTATTCTGGGTGAGGATCCAAACAGGGCTTACGGACATTACCGGTACCGTAACTGGGGACAGGTAAAGAACGCGGACGCAGTGTTTGCAATATCTTCCGGATTTGGTACCAGGGAAAAAGCGGTTAATAAACCTTTCATGCCTCTGGATCGGGGTACCATTTATGCAATAGTGGGAGCGGTACTTTCCAATAAACCGGTGTACGTATTTGATCAGCGTGCGAACCAGTGGTATACGTACAATGCGGCTACCAAAAAATTCGAAGAGTATGCTCAAGTGCCGGTTCTTACAAAAAATTTCGCTGGAGTAGGTACACGTAACATCAACGAGAATGGCAAAAAAGCCATCGAAGATGTTTACAAAGCTACGTTGGGAGAATCAATAAAAGCACCAGAAACGAACCAGACTTACATCAGTTTAAAGTCTGAGGATTTTGTGTACACTTCTACTGAAGATTTTATCGCCTCACTGGAAGCTATATACGAAACAGCAAGGGCCAATCCGAATCGTACGTACCTGATGCAATGGAAGCCGACTGATGTTATCGTGATTCAAAAACGTAGGTTCACGGGGGCAGCCCTGGTGAATCTGCTGGATAGAGTGAACGTGCCTTCCAATGTGCTGTATACGCCGCAGATGGCTGCCAGAATGAAGCAGCTGCCTAAACGGTTTACAGCAGATCAGGTTCCACTGACTCCCAATCCGCTGCTACTGGACGAAGACAGCCTGGAGAATTTACGCAAGGCATTCTTCGTACAACTGCGGGACGAAGCAGGACAACCTACTGGAGAATTCTTTACCCTGGAGAAGCAGAATGAAGCTATCGATGGAATCATCTTCCGCTTCTATTCGCTGTACACCAAACTTCAAGCCGATCCTAAATTGAAGGAGAAGCTGAAAGGGAAGAAACTTATCAGCTACATCAAAGATCTGATCTATTCGGAATTTGCCACACAGCGGGATTTATGGGCTAAAGCCGATCGGGGAGAAATTCCCTCTCGTCCGAAGAGTGCAGACACGGCTCAGAAAGTTGTAGACTTCACTCAGATCCTGCACGC
>CBFGLD010000062.1:0-13223 GCA_965649495.1 uncultured Flavihumibacter sp.
AGTACCTGAACCTGGTGAACGCCAATGATTTTTTGGATGCCTCTATCAGTAAAGTAGTGACCACACTTATTGAAGCTTTTATACTGGTCTTTATTGTTGTATTCCTTTTCCTGCAGGACCTGCGATCAACGTTGATACCCGCCATTGCGGTTCCCGTTGCCATTGTGGGTACCTTCTTTTTCCTGGGCATCTTCGGATTCACCATCAACCTGCTTACACTTTTTGCCCTGGTACTGGCCATCGGCATTGTGGTAGATGACGCCATCGTGGTGGTAGAAGCGGTACACGCCAAACTGGACCATGGCTACACATCGGCCCGGCATGCCACTAAGGATGCGATGGATGAAATATCAGGAGCCATCATATCCATCACCCTGGTGATGGCAGCAGTATTTGTTCCGGTTAGCTTTATCACCGGATCAGCAGGAGTGTTTTATAAACAGTTTGGCCTTACCCTGGCCATTGCCATTATTCTCTCGGCAGTGAATGCACTAACCTTAAGTCCGGCCCTCTGTGCCCTCCTGCTGAAACCTCACACCGATGCACATGGGGAAAAACAAGGTTTCCTGCAACGCTTTTATACTGCTTTTAATACCAGTTTTGATGCCACCACAAGAAAATACAAACGCGCTGTGTTCTTCCTGGTAAAAAGGAAGTGGATAGCCTGGACGGGAATACTGGCATTCTCTGGTATGTTGTATTACCTGATGGCTACCACTCCAACAGGATTTGTACCGAATGAAGATATGGGTACGATCATGTCAGATATCGCCCTGCCGCCTTCCGCATCCACTGAAAGGACAGAAGAAATCACCAGCGAGGTAGAACGTATCGCACGCACCATTCCTGAAGTACAGAATATTCTCAAGATCAACGGCCGGGGAATGATCAGCGGGGCAGGAAGTAATTATGGGATGGTTATCATGAAACTGAAAAACTGGGAGGAAAGAAAAAATAAAGGTCAGGATGTACAAACCATCATTGGCCAGATGTTTGCCAAAACCAGTGGAATACGGGATGCCCGCATCATATTTTTTGCGCCCCCCACCATTCAGGGTTTTGGTATGAGTGGCGGCTTTTCCTTTGAGCTGCAGGACAAGAGCGGCAAAGACATTGCCATCTTTTCGAAAATAGGTAACGATTTCCTGGCAGCGCTCAACCAACGGCCGGAAATACAATATGCCACCACTTCCTTCAACCCTAATTTCCCGCAATACCAGGTTGATGTGAACGTGGCAAAAGCTAAGGAAGCCGGGCTTTCCGTCAATGATATCCTTTCCACGATACAAGGTTATTACGGTGGTGTATATGCGTCAAACTTCAACCAGTTCGGAAAACAATACCGCGTCATGTACCAGGCCGAAGCACCTTTCCGAGATAACCCCGAGAGCCTGAACAGGATCTATGTCAGGAACGCAAAAGGCGTGATGGCTCCCATAACCGGATTCATCAGTTTAAAAAGGGTTTACGGGCCTCAATCGATCAACCGCTTCAACCTCTTCACCTCGATCAATATTACCGGTGCCCCTAACCCGGGGTATAGTTCTGGTGATGCTATACGCGCCATTGAAGAAGTGGCGGCACAAACCCTTCCGGTGGGTTATGGTTACGAATTCTCGGGCATGACACGCGAAGAATTATCCGCCGGCGGACAAACTGTTTTTATTTTTCTACTGGTACTGGTATTCGTATTCCTCTTGTTGGCTGCTCAATATGAAAGCTATATTCTGCCTTTCTCGGTGTTGCTGTCACTGCCGGTTGGACTGGCGGGAGCCTTCCTGTTTGCAAAGGTATTTGGGGTCTCCAACAATATCTACCTCCAGATCACCCTGATCATGCTGGTGGGTCTGCTGGCAAAAAATGCGATCCTGATCGTTGAGTTTGCATTGGAAAGAAGGCGCCAGGGAATGCCCCTCGTGGAAGCGGCCCTGAAAGGTGCCGAAGCAAGGCTTCGGCCCATCCTGATGACCTCTTTCGCCTTTATTTTCGGACTGGTACCCTTGATGCTTTCCACCGGTGCCGGCGCTACCGGCAATCGTTCTATTGGAACGGGTGCGGTGGGTGGAATGCTGATCGGAACCATATTCGGGGTCTTTATCATCCCGGTCTTGTTTGTGATTTTCCAGTGGTTACAGGAACGTATCACCGGTAAACCGCAGCCGGTTGCCGTTAGTTCTACTGAATTTGATCATTAATTCTTTTAATGTCTGTACATGCTAAATACATCTGTAAAGTATATCAGTTTTTTCCTGGTGGCCAGCCTACTTTTCGCCGCCTGTAAGGTAACCAGGCCTTATGATCGACCTGACCTTTCTTCGTATACTGCTTACCGCGATCAACAGGATGCAGACACCACCACCATTGCTTCCATCCCATGGAAAGATTATTTCCGGGATACCATCCTGCAGCGTCACATTACACTTGGCTTGGAAAGCAACCTGGGTCTCCTGGCTTCTTACCAGCGGATCGAGCAGGCCCGTGCCTACTACCGCCAAAGCCAGGCAGCTTTTCTTCCCAGTCTTTCTGCCAATGCTGGAGTTACTGCATCCAAACTTTCCGAGGCACAGGGTTTCGGCATCCGTACCAGCGCCACGCAGTATTCACTCGGAATATCATCAGCCTGGGAAGCGGATATCTGGGGCCGATTACGCAGCAGTAAAAATGCCGGCCTGGCTACCCTGCTGCAAACCGAGGCTGGTGCCGCCGCCGTACGGTCCCGGCTGGTGGCAGATATTGCAACCTTATATTACCTGCTGATGGCCCTGGATGAACAACTGGCCATTACCCGCCAGACAGTTATCAACTGGGATACCACCGTTCAGACCATGAAGGAACTGAAAGAAGCTGCCAGTGTAACCGAAGGCGCCGTGGTTCAAAGTGAAGCACAGCGTTATGCAGCCGAAGTGACGATTCCCGACCTCAAACAACGTATACGGGAAACCGAAAACGCACTGAGCATATTGCTGGGACGCCAGGCGGGTGCCATTGATAGAAGCCGGCTCCAGGAGCAACAGCCGGGAACCATGCTGCAAACGGGCGTACCTGCCCAATTGCTGGCTAACCGGCCCGATATACAACAGGCGGAACAAAATCTGCGCTACTTTTTTGAAATGACCAACCAGGCCAGGACTTTTTTTTACCCCTCGCTGACCATTAATGGATCCGCAGGATTACAGGCATTGTCCTTTGCCGATGTTTTTGATCCATCTTCCTTTGCTGCCAGCATCGGGGCGGGAATCCTGCAACCAATATTCAACAGGCGAATGAATAAAACCCGCCTGGAAGTCGCCCGCTCGCAACAGGAGGAAGCCCTGTTGGGTTTCCGTCAGGCCCTGTTGAATGCCGGTCGTGAAGTGGCGGATGCCCTTTCGCTCTACCAGACAGCACAAGAAAAAATCGGAATAAGAAGCCACCAGATTGCCGCACTGGAAAAATCGGTGGAATATTCCCAGGAACTCCTGAGCAATGGGTTTGCCACCTATCCCGAAATCATCACTGCCCGCCAAAGCCTTTTACTGGCAGAATTGGGTACAGTAAATGATCGATTGCAACAGTTGCAGTCGGCCGTTAACCTGTATCAATCGCTGGGTGGAGGCTGGAAATAACACCAGCTTACCGGGCCACCTGGATCAGACCCACCTGGTCTTCGCTTACTGAAATCAGGGTCCAGCCTGTGGGTGAGTTCACATCATTCTTACTGGCGTATACCCGCCAGCGATAGATCTTTCCTTTTACCAGGTCAGCGGTTGTTGCCAGGCCGTCCGAATTATAGGTGATACTGGTTGTACTGGACGGTATCACCATTTTCTTCACCGGCAACCCAGCTACCCGGTTAAAACCTCCCCAGACCACCAGGCCGGTTGCGGCATCCACCACTTCCACAACATAATCTGAAGTGCTGGAATAAGCATTCCAGCTAAAGGTGGGTCTTGTGGAACTTACGATTACAGGTTTTGTGGTAGTGATGGGATTGGTGGGAGTTGAGAGTACCACTGTACCGGTTATATCAAAACTGAGAGTGGAAGGGTTGGCGACTGTGCCGCTAACACTAACAACGGGCTCTCCGAATTTAGCGATCCTGTCCGGATCCATCACCCGCAGGTCGTTCCGGTAAGTGGCCCTCGCAATATAATCACCAGCAGGTATACCCGAAATAGTATAAGATTGATTCGCTGACCTGGTCGTAAGGCCTGGAATGGTCTCTTTCGTGAGCGGATGTACCAGGCTGATGTCCACATCCAGGTTGGATATGGCCAGGTTCCTTACATTCCCGGCGAGGGAGGCTCCCGTAGATTGTTGCAAGGAAAAATTTAACCCGGTACTGCCCGCCTGTGCCACCACATTGGCCGATTTTATTTCAGACTGGTAAGAACGAATAAAGACCCGAACGCTGTAACTGCCCCCGGGTACATTGTAAATATGATATTCGCCGTTTTCCGCACTGATGGAGGAAAAAGCTACTCCCCTTTCAGAATCGGCAGCAACTACCAGCGCCCCCTTAATGGGCGTGGTACCCGCCATTACTTTTCCCTCTATCCAACCAGTTGAGGAAGAGGACACAGGGAACATCTCCGCATCCTGACGGGTTGATTGGCTGGCAGCAATAGAAAAAGGTACCGCTTCCATGCTTTGAGGTGGCACAGCATCATAGCCCTGCTTGTACAGTTTTACATAGTAATTTCCGGGTACCAGTTGGGTACTGTATTCCCCCATGGTATTGGTGGTAAGGGTTTGTCCCACCGGCGCATTCTGATCGGCGTTGAAAACGATCACCTGCGCCCCTGCCAAGGGAGTAGCATTCACGGCATCTTTCACCATGCCCTCCAGTTTTCCGGTAACGGGCTCGTCGTTGTTGTTTTTCTTACATTGCTGGAATAGTAACATTCCACTAATAAGTACCAGGCAATGGATGATCTTAATACGTTTCAAGGGATACTGATTTTACGATGTTTGTTAGAAAAAACACTATAAGTAGTTGCTTTACAAATACTTATAAAGATTCATCCGAACAAACGAACCATTCTGTTTTATATTGTATACGACCCTGAAAACCCACTTTTGTGGTATTGTTCCGCCGTTGATTTTGAAATATTTTTCCGTCATTATCTTTTTTTCATCATTTATAATACGAAACATAATGGAAGCTGTACTGGAAGATATCCGCGAACAACAAAAACAATCCTGGAACAAATTTTCACCGGGGTGGCGCAAGTGGGATGAACTTACCATGGATTTCCTGAAGCCCATGGGCGATGAGATCATCCGGCTCTTGCATCCTGCCGGCAAGGACCAGGTGCTGGATATTGCATCCGGTACCGGTGAACCCGGACTCACCATCGCAACAATGCTGGATGGCGGTAAAGTGGTCATCACGGACCTGGCCGATCATATGCTGGAGATCGCAGCAGAAAAGGCAGACAAGCGCGGTATCACAAATATTGAAACGCAGTTATGCGATGTGTGTGAATTACCCTTTCCCGACAATAGTTTTGATGCCATCAGTTGCCGCTTTGGTTTTATGTTTTTTCCGGACATGCAGTTGGCAGTAAATGAAATGTACCGTGTGCTAAAACCCGGAGGACGCATCGCAACAGCGGTATGGAATGTGCCGGAAAAAAACTTCTGGGTAACGGCCATTATGGGAACCATTAACAGGAATATGGAATTGCCCCCGCCTCCACCGGGTGCTCCCGGTATGTTCCGCTGCGCGAAAGAAGGGCTGATAGCAGGCATGTTCCGGGAAGCCGGACTTAAGCATGTTTCCGAAAAGGAAGTAAGCGGGCAATTGCGGGCGGGTACTACCGATAATTACTGGAACATGATGACCGAAATCGGTGCTCCCATCGTGGCTGCCTTGAGCAAAGCAGATGCATCGATGCGTTCCAGAATCCAATCGGAAGTATATGACCTGGTGAACCAGAAATACCCCGATGGAAAGGTCCATATTGATTGCAGCGCCCTGGTTATTTATGGGGAAAAATGAGTGGCTTGTTCTTCCATTTGGGCAGCACTGAGTTCCATACCAGACCGGATAATGACCCGGTACCGGAATTGGGTGGACCCTCCGGGTGGTAATACCAGGTTCATTTTTTCTTTCCCGTTACTGAATACTGCGGCCCCCAGTGGATTAACAGCAAACAATCCATACCCCCTGGCATGCCAGTAGGCCGGATACCCGGGGTTGTTCCGATGATCCAGTATCCCAACGCTTACGGGCTTGCCATCCATTTTTCCACGAAGCACTACCCACCGTGCTTTTTTACCCCAGGTAGCATCCCCAATTTGTCCTTCACTATTCAGGTAGTTGCCCGTAACACCTTCCAGCGGCATAACGGGTACTTTGGTAACTAAACCCTGTGCGTCTACAAATTCGCTGGGTTCCTGGGAGGGCTGTTCCAGTTCACGGGCCACGCGGATGGCAAACAACCCGTCTTTTACGTCCCGGAATGTCACCGAATCTTGCCGGGCAGTGAGAGTAGTTTCTCTGTCCACGATAAAATCATTGCCCGTAACCCTGAAATGGTAACGGGTCTTTTCCTGCAGCAGGGCTTGATTCTGTTGACCTACCCAGTGCGCTGTTACGGTCAGCCAGGCTTCGTTGCCAGCCACCCGGCTTTCCAGGATGGAATCGTGCAGTATGGTACCGTAGCGGCTCCTGCGGGATGGTTCAATGGCGGTGGAGTTGTTCCAGAAATCCAGGCCGTTGACCGATTCATAATTCAACCACATTCCCACCTGGTGGGGATGATCTGTCCGGTCGCCAGGCCGGGGTTCCAGCGGATAACCCCGTGTAACCGTAATCCCATCCAGGGTGTTGACCGGGTACAAGAAAGGTTTCCGAACGGAATCGTCGTAGCGGTATGCGGTCAGCAGTTGCCCGTTATACCGGACCTCCACGCTTTTGGTTGCGGGCTGACGCAGCAGCTGAAAACCCTCGTCTCGCAGCGGGTCTGGTAGTGCTGGCTGTGAAGGATCGTAAACAGCCACCCCCACTTTGGAATCGGCACAGCCGTAATAGAGGAACCATTTCCGCTTAAAATATGCCAGTCCCTCCACAAATACGGTACCCTGCACATACTGTCCGCTTTTCTCAAAAGCTTCCATCGGCCGGAAGAAGGGTTCATCCAGTCGCGCGAGGGGGTTTAAAGGGTCAGAGGCATCAAATAAAACCTGCCCTGCGCAATACGAGTTGGGAGTGAACCGCGGGTCGCCATACAAGGCGTTGTTCTTGCCGTTATACAGGAGCAGAATGCCGTGTTGGGTCATAATAGCCGGGGGCCCGCATTCCGTGAGATCACTGTCGAAGAAACCTTTACGCGGAGATATCAGGGCCTTTGGCTCCCCTTTCTCATCCAGAACCGGCTGCCAGTCTACCAGGTTATCCGAAGTAGCCGCAAATACCCCCAGTTCTCCCCAATACATCCAGTATTTCCCCTGAATACGGGCAACCACCTGGCGGTCGCCCTCCAGCCGGGTGACAATGGAGGCTGACTTGTGCGGAACTTTATTAAACTTACCGCCATAAGCTTCCTCAAAAATGGGTCCGTGCTTTTTCCAGTTTATCAGGTCTTTAGAGGTAGCTACGCCTAACCTAGGAATGTTACGGTTCCATTGCGTATAAAAAACCACGTAGGTTCCATCCCGGGTTACCGCTACCCGCGGG
This sequence comes from uncultured Flavihumibacter sp., assembly GCA_965649495.1. GTDB lineage: Bacteria > Bacteroidota > Bacteroidia > Chitinophagales > Chitinophagaceae > Flavihumibacter. The sequence goes on from CBFGLD010000062.1 coordinate 7,664, forward strand.
TCTTCCACTCCCCCGGGCCATTCGTTGCCTTTTTGGTCATCCTCAGCAGGATATAATACCGGTTGCGGCCGGCGCGAAAATTGGGTTCCATCCACACTTTCTGCCAGCCCCAGGCGGGAGGTACGGAAGCCTATACCAATACCGGATTTGTCTTCGGCCCGGTACAGCAGGTACACCTTTCCGTTATGTACAACCGCCCCTGGGTTGAAAGTATCATTACTCTCCCAATCCACCTGCCTTCCCGTGACCGGGTCGCGGAAACGGGTGGTACTGTCAGGCATCAAAATGGGGTTTACCCCTGCCGGGCGTGTAAACCCGCCAAAAGCCCAATGGGGCAGCCTCCCGTTCACATCGTTACGAAGGTCCTGTGCCAGTGATACCTGGAACAGCAGGCAACTCAATAATAGTTTTACTAACCGCATCCCGGATGGTTTGAATGGTGAGGGTGTAACATAGAATATACGTTATTAAATTTTGGTCACGGAATATATACAGGATTTTTAACTTATACAAGACTGTGAGCAACATGCAGCAGGTACCCCGCAACTGCCCCACCCAGCACCACGTAGGCACTGTTCAGCTTTTTAAACCGCACCAGCACTGCCAGTGATACCAATGCTATCAGGATCGTTTTCCAGTTGCCCATTGCCTGCACAGACATTTCTATGCCTACACAAATGATCAGGGCTACCGATGCAATATTCACGGCATCCAGGAATGCAGCCATCCATCCTTTCTTGCGGATGGCGGGTACCCATGGATTTAATACTGCAACGAAAAGAAAGGATGGCAGAAATATCCCCACAGTTGCCAGGAGCGCACCGCTCCAGCCATCCAGTTGCCAGCCGATAAAAGTGGCTGTGGAAAGCACCGGACCTGGAGTGAACTGCCCTGCAGCCACAGCATCCAGTAACACCTTTTCCGATATCCATCCCTTACTTACCAATTCCGCATCCAGGAAAGCAAAAAGCACATACCCGCTTCCGTAAAGCAGCGCCCCGATCTTCAGGAATACCAGGAACAACTTCATATTTCCCTGCGGACCCGTAGCCAATGCCTGCAACAGGATGACCGGGAAAACAGAAGGCAAAGCTGCAGGCTTACGCAGCCAATAATACGCAAGGCCCAGCATTCCGGCTCCAAACAGGGCGATGATCTCATGCATTCCCAGCAGGCAGCTGACCAGGGTGAGTACTCCCAATACTCCCAGCCAGGCAGATTTCAGTGCGGTCCGTGACAAAGTATACCCTGCATACAGAACGATGGCAATTACAGCCGGACGTATTCCATAAACGAAGGGCTCCAGTTGGGGCAATTGACCATAAGCGGCGTATAACCATGCCAGTATGCCGGTAAGAACAACGGCCGGGCATATGAATGCCAGTCCCGCCACCACCATGCCCATCCTTCCTGCCCGCTCATATCCGCAATGCAGCACCATTTCCGTGGAATTGGGGCCGGGGATGAGGTTGGTGGCTCCTACCAGGTCAAGGAAATGCTGATGATCCATCCACTGTTTTTTATCTACCACCTCATCTTTCAGCATGGCGATATGTGCGGCCGGGCCACCGAAGGCGGTGCACCCCAACCTGAAAAATAACAGGAACAATTCCTTCCAACTGCCGGCCTCTGTCATGAAAGATGATTTTCTGCAATTTAATACCGCTACAAAAAACCCGGGCGTTTAACCCGGGTCGTTAGTTTAAATGTTATTGTATTAATTGCCAAACATGCCTTTCAGCGCATCAAGGGGATTGCTTCCCTGGTTGCTGCCAGACCCGCCTCCGCGGAACATCCCCATCAGGTCCTGCAGATCGGTATCTCCATCCCCATCCCGGTCCAGCGCCCCGCCCATCATTCTGCCTGCCAGTCCCTGCAGGTCCATTCCTGATGTACGCCCGCCGCTAAGATTATTAAAGATATCCTGGATATTAAATCCATTATCCGAAGGATCATTGGTCCGGTTCACCAGTCCGCCCAATACCATGGGCAGGAGGCTCCCCACCAGTCCGCCGGCCCTGCCCTGGTCAAGCCCGAATTTCTGCATCATGGTTTGAACCAGTCCGCCTGAAAGCCCCTGCACCACCGGGTTACTATTATCCACCGACCCGCCGCGGGTAAACATACCAAGCAGGTCCTTCACATTGCCCTGGTTCAGCATTCCCTGCAATCCCGACTGGATGCCCGCAGCTGCAGTTTCCACAGCTTCTTCGTTTCGCTCATTCGGAATATCAGGATTGTTGAAAATGGCATCGCCCGCATTTTCTCTTACAAGGTTTAATAGTTTGTCTAACATCTTCAATAATTTTAGTCCTTAAGTTACCATCAATTCAGCAGGAATCCTTTATTGTTTTTTAATTAATCGTTTTTTAATGGACGTTAAAATTGAGGCCGGGTGGAAAGAGATCCTTAAGGGTGAATTTTCCAAAAATTACTTCCAGCAAGTGGTCACACACCTCCAGATGGAAAAGCTGGCGGGTAAGCATATTTTCCCTCCCGGATCGCTGATCTTCCATGCTTTTGAAAAAACGCCTTTTGACCGGGTTAAAGTGGTGATCCTGGGGCAAGACCCCTACCACAATCCAGGGCAGGCGCATGGCTTGAGCTTTTCTGTGCCGGAGGGTGTTGCCATCCCGCCTTCGCTGGTGAATATTTACAAAGAGATCGCATCGGATATCGGTGTACCCGTACCCCGGCACGGCAACCTCGAAAGCTGGGCACAACGCGGAGTCCTGCTGCTGAACGCCGTGCTGACCGTCAGGGCAAACGAACCCGCCAGCCACCAGAAGATCGGGTGGATGGACTTTACGAATGCGGTTATACGTGAGATCAGCAACAAAAAGGAACATGTGGTCTTCCTGCTGTGGGGCAGGTTTGCCCAGGAGAAACAGGCCCTCATCGATGAAACCAAACACCTGGTCCTGAAAGCTGCACATCCCTCACCTCTGAGCGCCCATAACGGCTTCTTCGGTTGCAGGCACTTTTCAAGGACCAATGAATACCTGATCAGCCATGGTATTGATCCCATCGATTGGGCATTGTGAATTACATTCGCGCTATGAAACTGCTAAAAGAGATCTTCGGCCGTATCTGGGCTGCCTGGGCACTGATCGCTTTCATTGTTACCATGATAGTGTTCCTGGTTCCCGTGCTGCTTTTTTGCCTCCCTTTGGCAGAACCCAAAAGAACGGTCCGTTTTATCTCCTACTCACGGGCATGGATGGCCGTATTTCTGCGTTTGATCGGTTGTCCGCTCACCATTACAGGAAAGGAAAATTTTGCAGCAGGGCAAAACTATATCGTTATCTGTAACCATAATGCCCTGATGGATGTTCCTATTTCCTCTCCGGCCATTCCGGGGGGCAACAAAACCATCGCCAAAGCGGAGATGGCAAAAGTACCGGTATTCGGAATCATCTACCGGCTTGGGAGTGTACTGGTGGACCGTAAGAACGACCAGAGCCGGAAAGAAAGTTATATCAAGATGCGAAAAGTGCTGGAAATGGGGCTTCATATGTGTATATATCCCGAAGGCACGCGCAACCGAAGCGCAGAACCACTCAAAGGTTTTCACGACGGTGCTTTTAAACTGGCGATGGATACGGGTAAATGCATCATTCCAGGGGTGATCTTTCACACCAAAAAAGTAATGCCTCCCAATAAGACCTTTTTCCTCTTACCTCACCGGCTTCGCATTGATTTCCTGCCTCCCATTTGTGCAGGTCCGGGTGATACGCCCGAATCGTTGAAAAACATCAGCCACCAGGTGATGCTGCAACATTATGTAGCTCATAATTCCTGATATTACTGGGTGTAAAAATACCGGGTGCGATTGATCTTCAGATCGCGCAGGATACCGCTTTTCGGGTTGATGGTGATGTTGAAGGATCGGTAGAGCCCCACCGGAGTGATATTGATCCCTAACTGCCAGCAATGCAGTTCTCGGCTAAGGAACATCGTTAGCTGCTGGATAGAGGATCCCCTGAAATCATAAAATGTGTTGGCACCCAGCTTCCACTTGGGGCTGAGGTTAAAATCACCGCTCAGGTTTACGCTGGAATTCACCTGTGTGGTGAAACCGGAATAATCGCGCCGCATCATGCGGCTGAAGCTGAGGGAATAACTGAGGTTCAGCGACCAGGGAATATTAAAGTCAGCAAACTCTGCGGGGTTGTTGCGGATATAGTTCAGTTGCGCCTGTTGCTCTTCCAGGGTGATGGGCATAGCATCCTGCATTTGTTCATCCTGGGCTTTTTTTGCCTCCTCGGCTTTCTTACTGGTGAAGGAAGTGGAGAGGGCAATATTGCCGGATGTCATCTGACCCAGGGAAAACCCTCCGCCGGACCAGGCATATTCATCCACGCGGTAGCCGTCACGGTCGCGTTTGTAGGGATCCATACTGGCGGAGGCGGTAATATTGACCTTTTCAAACAGGGTGCTGCGGGCATAGAGGCTCAGGGGAGATAGCCGGAAAGAATCGGCCAGGAAATTATAACTGCCCGAAAGACCAAAGCCTTCCAGCAACCTGACTTTTCGAATACCCTCATCCGTTGTATCTTTCCGGTTCCTGGTTTTCATTTCCAGGTTGTTATCCAGCGTAAAGCTGAGTCCGCCGAATTCACCCTGCCCGAATGCGCCGTACAGGCTGCCGGCATATTTACTGAAAGCCATCTCCCGTCCGGAGGTGTCCACCTGGGTATAATAATAATCCTTGCCGTTGATATCGGGTTTATAACTGGCGCTCACAGACGGGCGGATCACGTGCCGGATCGCACGCACCCTGCTGTTCTTGCCGAATTTATCGAAGGTTCCAAACAGGGCAGTATTGAGGGAAAGGCTGAATGCCATATCCCGGGCGGTATAAAATCCTTTTTGAATGGAGGTGTCCACTTTCCCGGTAACATCGTTCCAACTCCGGTAGAACTCTTGCGCATACCACCTTTCCGTATAGCTCATGCCTGGTGCTATGTTTATTGGGCCCAACGCCGGCAGTGCCAGCGTAATGGGGATATTGTGCTGGGCGCCCCACTGCAAGGTATCCACCAGTTGACTGAAGCTGAAGGCACTATCGTAAAACGATACCTGGCTGCGGAACTGCGAGTTTAGTCCCAGCCCCAGTTTCTGGTACCACTTGCTTTCACCTGCAAACTCTTTGGGCTGGAAGGGATAAAAGTTGTTGATGGTAAAGGAACCATCGGGCAGGCGTACCTGCACTTCGCGGGTCCTGCTGTTCTGGTTGTGCCCCGCATTGAGGTTGAGAATATATTTATTGTCCCAGTTTTTACTGTAAGCAATTGTGGAATAGAGCTGGTTGGTAAAGTTGACGGTGGGGTTCAGCGAAGAGTACTGGTTATACTGAGTGGATCCCGCGTTCACGCTGGCCTGGAAATTGGTACCAGGCCGCGCTTTGGCATCTACCGAATGGCTCCATTGGATATTGAAGCTTCGGTTCACATCAAATTCTTTTTTGGCATCGCTGCTCAGTATCCGTGTATTCTGGACGGCCAGGTTCATGCGCCCCGAATAGCGATAGCGCTTGCGGTAGGTAGGCGTCAATGCA
>CBFGLD010000063.1:0-13215 GCA_965649495.1 uncultured Flavihumibacter sp.
AAAAAGAAATACCTGCTGAATGAATCCTTTGCGAAGGCGGACATGCAGGAGATCCTGGGCATCCTGGACAAAAAAGGGATGCTTGAATTTACCTGGCATACCGCCTCCAGTTGTTGGTTAGAGAATACCGGCAAAGGAAATTTCCGGCTGCATGAGCTGCCCAAGGAAGCCCAACTGGCGCCCATAAACGCGATCGAAACGATCGATGTGGACCAGGATGGCAGGCTGGATCTGGTTATCGGGGGGAATGAATACCAGGCCGAAGTTAGTGCCGGCCGTTATGATGCTTCTTATGGTTTGATATTACGCGGGATGGCCGATCGTAGCTTTGAGCCCATACCTCCCGTGGCATCGGGTTTCATCCTGGACGGGAATGTCAAGCATATTCGGAAAATTTCCGGGAAGAAAACGGTGACCTCCCTTTTAGTGGCTGTAAATAATGATTCACTCCGGTTATTCCGATGAATTTTCGTAGCTTAATCCCCCTAAAACGCAACCAACATAATGGAAACCCAAACACGTCGGGAATTTATTTCCGAATCTGGTAAGGCTACTGTAATGGGTGGATTGGGCGCGTTCTCCGCCGCAACCTGGGAGAACAAACTCAAACACAAATTCATCCATCATGTTTATTTCTGGTTAAAGAATCCTGATAGTACTGAAGACAAAAGAAAATTGCTGGAGGGACTGAAAAAGCTTTCCGCGGTAAAAACCATCGCCATGTCACACATCGGTGTACCTGCCGATACCAACCGCGAAGTGATCGACCGGTCCTATTCCGTCTCCTGGCTGCTGGTCTTTAATAATGCCGACGACCAGGCCAGTTACCAGGTGGATCCCATCCACCTTAAGTTTGTGGAGGACTGCAGTATGCTCTGGGAAAGGGTGGTTGTGTACGACACTGTCGAACAGAACATCATCTAGTTTTCCAGCAAACTGGCGGCTGCCGTATCCACCATCCAGTGGGTGACTCCGTATTCGGGTTGTATGACCTGTGAGGGGTAGGTATTGATATTGGGTGGACCTTCCAGCACCTGCTTGAGGGCCGGAGCTTTTCCCTTGCCCGTTGTCAGGAACAGGATACAGGCCGATTTATTGGCGATGGTCTTGGTCAGGGTGACCCGGAACATATCCTGCTGTTGTAAAAAAAAGGCGGTACACCAGCGTTGGGTTTCGTGCACCACTTCCGTGCCGGGAAACAGGGAAAGAGTATGGCCATCATCGCCCATGCCCAGCAGCAGGAGGTCAAAACTCTGCTCCCTGCCATCAAAATAGCGGTGCAGGATGGCTTCGTACTCCGCCGCCGATTGCCGGGGATCTCCCAGGTCGGTCCGCATAATATGTACCTGGTCCGCAGGAATATTCACCTGGTTCAGCAGGGTATCGTAGGCCATGCGCGCATTGTTGCGCTCATCCTCCAGCGGAACATAACGTTCGTCTCCCCAGAAGATGTGCAGGCGGGTCCAGTCGATCTGCTCCCGGTAGGGGGTAGCCGCCAGCAGCTGGTGCAGCCGCTTCGGCGTACTGCCGCCTGAAAGTGCCAGGGTGAAGCGGTCCTGTTTTTCCAGGGTTTTCACGATCAGGTCGGTGATGAATTCGGCCGCATGCTGCGCTACCGCTTCAGCATCGGGAAATATGTGTACAGAAGGGGCTGTCATATAGATTAATTTAAAGGGGGCAGGCCGGTATTTGCAAGCAGGTACAGTTACGCCGGTACGGTTACCCAGTTCCTGCCATCCCTGGCGATCAGTGCTTCGGCATCTTCCGGTCCCCAGGACCCCGGGGCATAATTGGGGAAGTCAACCGGCGGGCGTTGTTCCCAGGCTTCCAGGATAGGCATGATGACTTTCCACGCGGCTTCCACCTGGTCCTCGCGCATGAACAAAGTGGCATTACCTTCCATCACATCCAGCAACAGGGTTTCATATGCTTCGGGCTCGTGTTCCTCGTATGCGTCCTTATAACTAAAGATCATGTCCACCGGGTTGAGGGTAAGGTCCTGCCCCGGCCGCTTGGCCTGGAACCGGAGGCGGATATCCATATCCGGTGCAATACTGATCGTCAGCCGGTTCGCCCGCCAGGTCTCTGCCGATTCCGGGGGAAACGCATAACTGGGTGCAGCCTTGAACTGCACTGTAATGATGGTCTCTTTCTCCTGCATCCGTTTGCCGGTGCGTACATAAAAGGGCACATCCTGCCAGCGCCAGTTATCAATATAAAATTTGACCGCGGCAAAAGTGTCCATCCCTGAATCCGCCGCCACATTTTTTTCGTGGCGATAGCCCACCACTTCCTTGCCTTTCATCCATCCGGCACTGTACTGGCCGCGTACGGCATAATTATGTACTTCCTCCCGGGTGATCTTGCGCAGTGCATGCAATACATCCACCTTTTTGTTACGGATCTCATCGGCTTCAAAACTGACCGGCGCTTCCATGGCTACCATGCACAGCAGTTGCAGGATATGGTTTTGCACCATGTCGCGCAGTGCCCCGGAGTTTTCATAGAAATCGCCCCGGCCTTCCACTCCCACAGTTTCCGCCGCGGTGATCTGGATATGGTCAATATAGTTCCGGTTCCAGATGGGTTCGAACAGAGCATTCGCAAAGCGCAGCGCCAGGATATTCTGCACTGTTTCCTTGCCCAGGTAGTGATCGATGCGGTAGATCTGCTTCTCGTCAAACATGCCCGCCAGCAACTTGTTCAGCTCCCGCGCACTTTTGATGTCATGTCCAAACGGCTTTTCCACTACCACGCGGGTACACTTGGTATCGGCGCAGATATTCAGCGGTCCCAGTTTGCTCACGATGCCCGGAACCAGTTGCGGCGCCACCGCCAGGTAAAAGATCACATTGGGATGCTCCCCGTATTCCAGTTCCTTCTGCCGTACGATCTCTGCAATCTTTTCATACTCCGCTTCCTGCTCGGCATCCATCTGGAGGTAGCTGACGCGCTCGGAAAATACCTGCCACTTGCCGCCCTGGTCGTCTTTGCGCCTGCTGAACAGTTCAATGCCATTAAAGAGGTGTTTCCGGTAAGAGGTGTTATCATAGGGGCGGCGGCCGATGCCAACGATGTCAAATTTTTCCGGCATCCACTCATCAATAAACAGGTTGTAGAGGGCGGGAGATAACTTACGGTGATTCAGGTCGCCGCTTCCACCAAAAATGAAGATCAGGGATGCTGGTGGGCGTTTATGAACAGACATTTTCGTTTGTGGTTTGTAGTTAGTTGATTGGGTCTGGTTCCTGGCATTTGGTCATAGGATCAGGTCCATTGCGTATGAAACTTTCCTTCCTTATCGGTTCTTTCATAGGTATGGGCACCAAAATAATCGCGCTGGGCCTGTAACAGGTTCAGGGGCAGCCTGCCGGTGGTGTAGGCATCGTAATAGGTCAGCGCATTCATCAGGGCTCCGGCGGGTAGACCCTGCAAGGCAGCCAGGCTTACCACTTTTCTTAAGGATGCAACATTTTCATTTACCAGCCGGGTAATCGTTTCATCCAGCAGCAGGTTGGGAATTTGCGGGTTGTGCTGGTAAGCCGCATAAAACTGCTCCAGCAATACCGAACGGATGATGCACCCGCCGCGCCATACCTTAACGGCATTGTCCAGCGGTATCTCCATGTCCAGTTCCGAAGAAGCCGTATGCAGCATTGCCATTCCCTGCACATAACTCAGGATGATGGCGGTGTACAACGCCTTGCGGCAATCGTCGGCCAATGCTGTGGGATCTGCATCCGGAAGGACAGCATGGTTTTTGTTGTGCAGCCTGTCCGCTTCCATGCGTTGTGTTTTCAGTGCAGACAAATTTCTCATGGTAACGGCCATGTCTATAGTAGGAATGGCCACCCCCATGTCCATCGCGATCTGCGAGGTCCATTTGCCCGTTCCCTTGGAACCTGCCTTATCCAGGATCATGTCTACGAGATCATTACCGGTTTCCGGATCCTTCACCCGGAAGATATCGGCAGTTATTTCTACCAGGTAGGATTTCAGCTCTGCCTCATTCCATCCGCTGAACAATTGCTGCAGGTCGGTATTGGTAAAACCGCCACCCCGTTTCAGGACATCATAGGTTTCGCAGATCAGTTGCATGATCGCGTACTCTATACCGTTGTGAACCATTTTCACGAAATGACCTGCGGCTCCCTTGCCCATATAATCCACGCAGGGTTCGCCGTTCACTTTTGCGGCGATGGACTCTAATACCGGCTTGAGGTGTTCCCAGGCCGTCAGGTCTCCACCCGGCATCATGGATGGACCAAAGCGCGCGCCTTCTTCTCCACCCGAAACGCCGATGCCGATAAAATGTATGCCCCTGGGTTGTAAGTACTGGTACCGGCGAAGGGTATCTGTATAATAGGTGTTTCCTCCATCAATGATGATATCGCCCTTATCTACCAGCGGCAGGAGGCTCTCGATCACATCGTCTACGGGCTTGCCTGCCGGCACCAGTATCATGATGCGACGGGGTACCGCCAGCTGGCTTACCATGGCTTCCAGGGTAGTCACCCCTTTTACCACAGTGCCTTCCGTTGCAGCCTTCTCTAGGTCGGATGTTTTAGCAGGATCCTTGTCGAACCCGATGGCACGGAAACCGTGATCGGCCACATTCAGGAGGAGGTTGCGCCCCATGACGCCCAGTCCCACCATCCCGAAATCGTATTGCAGGTTGTTCATTGCAGTTGGTTGGATTGGCCGCAAAGGTAAGAAGCGGAAGCCATTCTACCGGCTGTTTGTCATTACTTTCCTGCCCGGTAACCCGATACCGCGTAATACAGGATATAGAGGTAGGCAGGGAAGGATACCAGGAAAAAGGATAGCTGGTTAGCAAGATGCAGGTTGTCCTTCAACCATCCATACAACAAGGGCAGGAGGGCACCGCCCGCGATGCCCATGATCAGCAGGGCCGAGCCTACCTGGGTGAATTTTCCCAGGCCGTCAATGGCCAGCGGGAAGATGGCCGGCCACATCAGCGCGTTTGCCAGTCCCAGTAATGCAATCAGGGTGATGGCCAGGTAGCCGTCGGCGAAATAGATCCCCAGGCATAATACCATGCCCAGCAGGGCGGAAACCTGCAAGGCCCTTTGCTGGCTCAGGTATTTGGGTATGGTGAAAATGCCGATGATGTATCCCAGTAACATGGCTAACAAGGTAAACGTGGTGAAATATTTGGTCTGGTCCAGGCTGATGCCCATGGCTTTTCCGTAGGTGCCTATGGCATCCCCGGCCAGGACTTCCACGCCAACATAGAGGAAGAGGCAGAGTACTCCCAGCACCAGGTGCGGGTAAGACCATACGGAGGCCCGACTGGCCCCGTTTCCGTTGCTTTCCATGGCTGCGTTACTGATTTCGGGCAAGCGCGAATAGTAGATCAGTAAAGCCAGTACCACCAGGCAAATGGCAATAATGGTATAGGGGGTGATGATCCTGCCGGCAAGGTCCTGCAGCAGCTGCTCCCGCACCTGCGGATCGGTTTCCGTGAGGACCTGGTTTTCGATGGATTGGGCATTTTTCAGAACCACCGCTCCCAGGATAATTGGACTTAAAGCGCCTGCAACCTTATTACATACGCCCATGATGCTGATGCGCCTGGCGGCGCTTTCAATGGGTCCTATGATACTGATATAGGGGTTGGATGCGGTTTGCAGCAGGGCCAGTCCCGCCCCCTGGATGAACAGTCCTGTTAAAAACAGGGGGAAGCTCCGGCTGGTGGCAGCGGGGATGAATACCAGGCTGCCCAGTGCCATCACTGCCAATCCCAGCGCCATCCCTTTTTTATAACCCGATATTTTCAGGATTCCTGCCGATGGGAGGGCCAGGAAAAAATAGGCCATGTAAAACGCAAAGGTCACAAAGAATGCCTGTATATCGTTTTCCAGCTGGCAGGCCAGCTTCAGGAAGGGAATCAGGGTTCCGTTCAGCCAGGTGATAAAGCCAAAACAAAAAAAGAGAATCCCGATGATGACGATGGCATAAGTGGAAGAGGCCTGTTGCTGTTTTGACATAAAGCGGAATGGTTATTACCTCAAAATAGACCTTTATAATACCTGCTAACCACACAACCGTTTGCATATTTTTCAGGTGCTGCCGCCCAAATCATTGTAATATTGCCCCTGTAATTTTTATGGCAAGCAACAGGAAAGCCGCACTGGGCTTTATTTTCGTAACCATCCTGGTGGATGTGATAGGCCTGGGGATCATCATACCTGTGGTTCCCAAACTGATCACCAACCTGATACAGGGTGATATGAGCGATGCTTCCCGCTACGGCGGCTGGCTGAGTTTTGTCTATGCTATCATGCAATTTATTTTCGCTCCGATCCTGGGAAACCTGAGTGACCGCTATGGGCGGCGCCCGGTTTTACTTTTTTCCCTTTTGGGTTTCGGGCTCGACTATATCCTGGTGGCTTTTGCCCCCACGATCGGCTGGCTTTTCCTGGGGCGGATCATCGCCGGCATCTTTGGTGCCAGCATCACCACGGCATCAGCTTATGTGGCGGATATCAGTACACCGGAAAACAGGGCCCAGAATTTCGGGATGATCGGTGCGGCTTTTGGCCTGGGCTTTATCATCGGCCCCGTGATAGGGGGCTTACTGGGGGAGTATGGCACCCAACTGCCATTCCTGGCCGCCGCTGCCCTCAGCCTGCTGAATGTACTCTACGGTTATTTCGTTTTACCGGAATCCTTGCCCCCCACACAGCGCAGGCCTTTTAGCTGGAAGCGCGCCAACCCCATCGGATCTTTCCGCCAGCTTAAGAAGTACCCGGCCATTTCCGGGCTGGTGATCTCCCTCACCCTGATCTATATTGCTGTTCACGCGGTTCAAAGCGCGTGGACCTATTACACCATTGAAAAATTCGGGTGGACGGAAAAACTGATCGGTTACTCCCTGGGACTGATCGGGCTGATGATCGCCATCGTGCAGGGCGGACTGATCCGTGTGGTGATTCCCCGCCTGGGTAATGAACGGAGCATTTATACCGGCCTGTTTTTCTACAGCCTGGGTTTTTTGCTGTTTGCCTTTGCCGCCAACACCACCATGATGTTTGTATTTACCGTGATCTATTGCCTGGGGGGCATCTTCGGTCCCGCCATGCAGGGCATCATATCTTCGAGTGTTCCTCCCAACGAGCAGGGCGAATTGCAGGGTGCCCTTACCGCCCTGATGAGCGCCACATCTATTGTAGGTCCGCCCCTGATGACCAACCTGTTCTCCTTTTTCACCCAGCCCTCGGCACCGGTTAGGTTCCCCGGGGCACCTTTTGCTATGGCGGCCCTGCTGGTATTTATCAGCGCCCTGCTGGCATACCGGAACCTGCATACCCAACCCCTTTTCCGGAAAAGAGCCCGGTAATCCGTCAACCTTAATAGCGGCTTAACATTAAATAATTGCACGGCAATGGATTTAAGACTACCTTTGCCCCGTTATTGAGTTAAAGATCCTGGCTTTGGATCGAGTTATTCTGCTACGCATTTTCTGCTATCTGGTAATCTCCCGCCCGTATCGTTTCGCTCATTTTTATTTATTTTTTTATTTCTAGTATGAACATTTACGTTTCAAACCTGAGCTTCAATGTTGAAGACGAAGACCTTAAAGAATTTTTCACCGAGTATGGTGAAGTAACTTCTGCACGCGTTATCACTGACAAATTCACTAACAAAAGCCGTGGATTCGGTTTTGTGGAAATGCCGGATGACGAAGCTGCCCAGAAAGCCATCTCTGAACTGGATGGTGGAATGGTAGAAGGTCGCGCTATCCGCGTATCTGTTGCCAAGCCTCGCGAAGAGCGCAGCAACAATAACGGTGGTGGTAACCGTCGTTCTTTCAGCAACAGCGGAAGCCGCTGGTAAGCCAGGGAAGATGACCATAAACCGGTCATCCCCAAAAAATTAAACGGGCCCTCCTGAACCAGGAGGGCCCGTTTTGTTGTTGCCCTGGTATATTTAGACTGTTGCCCTTTTACAGTTGGAATGCTGAGATGGTGCTTGGATTGACGGGACCGCGACGCGACCGTGACGCGACCGTGACGGGACCGTGCACCAACCTGGGTTACTCCACCATCTTTTCTATCCGGGTCAGCTTGCCTTCCGCGTTCACCCCTTCCACTACAATCCTGAGTTTTTTGGTGACATCATTATTGTAGATATCATAAAATATCCTGCGGGTATTCTTATCGGTAAATACATTGGGGTTCCAATACAGGGTGGTACGGTTGTCTTCGTTGGACTGATCCTCCTCTGCCTTGGAATAATCCGGTGAATAAAACTGCTTCTCGGGGAGGTAGCCGGGTATTTTGGCAAAGTCCAGTCCCTTCACATTTTCATTCAGAGCAGCTCCTTTTTTGGTGTATACCGCAATAGCACCGCTCCCTCCGCCGCTGCCACCAAAGAAGGGTGGCCTGAAAACCTTGATCATCGCCACATCACTCATGGGGGTATTCTGCAGCAGGTCGATTTGGGTATTCATCTCATTCAGGTAAAAGGCTGGCATACCCCCCCTCCAGCTTACCGAAGTATTATTACCCTGTCCAGTGATCTGAAGTCCCGCCACTTTTCCCTGCAGGTAGGTGAATACCGACATGGCCCCATTGGCGGTGGGGTCATCTTCCATGATAAAGGTGTAGGCATCCTGGCCTTTGAACAGCCCGCTGGCATATTCTTCGTCCATCTTTTCTTTCTTCGACTTTTGTTTGGCAACCACTTCCACTCCCGCCAGAGTCTGGACCTTGCGTTTGGAAGCCTCCAGGTCATTGTTTTTTCCCGCCATCATCCGGTTCATCCGGACAAAACTGCTGTCCAGCCTGCGAAAAACCGGGTCCCTTTCAGCCCCTGCCCGGAACGGCGGTGGTTGTAATAACTGGTCCGTTTTAATATTAAACAATGCCTTGGTGCTCAATAATTTATTGGGGTCATTGTTGAACTGGTAATACAATCTTGCGGTATCGTAGAACATGGCGCCCGTAACCTGGAACCTGCCGTCGGCACTGATGGGGATCATCATGACCTGCTGGCTGCCGTTCTTCAGGTTGAGGATGCCGGTGAGCTCGCGCTGTGCCAGTTCGGAGCGCGACAACCCGAGGATGTTACCATTGATGGTCAGGTACTCTTCTGCCGGATGCCGGATCTCGGGAAACTTGCCTGCCATCACGTCCTCCCATTTGAAACGCCTCCAGCCATGGGTCATCATTACGAGGTCCAGGTTTTGGGAAACTGTTTCCGATTCCGTGGCAAAATAATAGCCCGGGTTATGTACGTAACCTTTTATGTCACTGGTTACCAGCAGGTGCGAATAGATGTCGGCATCCGAAGGCTGTTGCGGATGGATGGTGGCATCTGTTACGCTCACCGACAAATTACATTCGATGGTATCCGGAACATCGATCTGGATGACGGTGCGGCCCCGCTTGTCGAGCCCTTTGAGGGGAATATTCAGGTCGGTGATGAAATAGTAGTCCTGGTGGTTCACAAAGGCGATCCGTTCGGCCAGGGGTTTGCCATCTTCGGTGAAGAGGGTCACCTGGATGATACCGGTGGGCAGGTTTTCGGCTGCAATGGTGGCTTTCACATCCGGTGAGCGGGTCATGTTTACCTTGGCCTGGTACAGCATCTGCTGTTGTGATTGCGCCACCACAATTACGTTGGGAATGGCAGCCTCGGTGGCGGGGTTCCGGCGGATCTGGAACTGCAGGGAGTTTTCGATATTATTCACTTCCAGTACCAATCCACCTTTTTTAGCCTGGGGTAATTTCATTTGCTGCGCCTTACCTGCGGCATCCTTGTAATGTGCAGTATATTGTACGCCAGTTTCTGGCGTCAGGTCAAAATATCCCATTCCATCGTGCCGGGTGGTAAAGCTGGCGGCCTTTCCGCCGCGGGCATCCAGGATGTCACCGCTCACCGCCACGGGTAACCCTTTTCCGTCGGTTGCCTTAAACGCTACCCGCGAGCGGACCCCATCCACCAGGTCGCCCCCTTCGGGGAAGAACTCCAGTCGGGTGACGGCAGCCGAAGGTTTGACAGCCGCTGCGCCTTTGGCAGCTGCGGCTTTGGCCGGTGCCGCTGCCGTAGACCCTGCCGAAGCCACCACCGGAGTCCCGGCCAGTACCGGGATGGTTTTGGTATATAAAAAGGAACTGTCAAAATTGAGCATCCACCGCGTATATGCCCGGACTATTACAACAGAATCCGAAAAACCCGCCGGCAGCTCAAATGAGGATGCGGCCCCGGATTTTGTAACGGGGGTAATGTGTCGCTGCAGGAGTTCGCTTTTTTCATTGAACAGTTCAAAATAGATATTCTTGCTGTAGGGCGATGGGATATTGCCTGCCTGCAGGTAGGCCTTGAACCAGATCGTTTCTCCCGGGTTGTAGGCCGACTTATCAAAATGCAGGTACAGCTTTTCCTGCGGGTATTGCGTTTCCAGCTTTTGCAAAACGGTATCGATACCCTGTGCGCTCAGGGTGGTAACCGAAAAACTCCACAACAACAAGAGGAATGGCTTCAGGAAATAAACTGACTTCATAGCTGATCTTCAGGAGGTGCAACAAAAAAATGAGGCCTCAATTTAGCGAAAGCGCTCGAAGAATTCCCAGGTTCGAAGCATCTGGTCCATCCGCTGCCGGTTATTTCCGCTTCTCGTGATCTCGTGGGTAGCACCGGGGTGCCGCACGTATTCTACTGGTCGCCCCAGTACTTTCAGGCTTTTATACAATTGCTCGCTTTGGATCACGCCGGTGCGCAGGTCGTTTTCTCCATGAAAAATGATGTAGGGGGTCGTGATATTTTTAACATAATTGATAGGCGACTCCCGCTCCAGCAGTTCCAGCACTTCTTGTTCCCAGGGGTAACCACCGAAATAATTCGGGATGAGCCGCCAGGCATTGCCTTCTCCAAAAAAGGTGCGCAGGTCATAAACGCCCCGCTGGCTGCAGGCAGCCCGGAATCGCTTGTCGTGTCCCAATATATAGGCTACCAGGTATCCCGCGTAGGAGCCGCCGGTTACAAAAAGCTGGCTGGTGTCTCCCCATCCCTGGGCTACCGTCTTATCCAGGGCGGTGAGCACATCTGCCATGGGACCTTTACCCCAGTCTTTCATATTGGCGCGAAGGAAATCGTAGCCATAGCCACCCGAACCGCGGGGGTTGCTGTATACCACCCCGTAACCCTTGCTGGTCCAGTATTGGAACTCGTGCCACATGGAACTTTCCCCAGGCCCCCACATGGCAGCCGGACCACCGTGGATCTGCAACAGCAGCGGGTATTTTTTCCCTTCCTGGAAGTTGGCGGGTTTCATGACCCAATACTCAATGGTCAGCCCTTTTTCATTTACGAAGCTGTCTTTCACCGGAATACTGATCGCTTTACGGCTAACCCATTCGTGGTTGAACGCGGTCAGTCGTTTTTCATTTTTCCCATCCGGGTCAGCGCTGTAGACCTCAAACGGGTTGCTCACCCTGGTTTTTACATAAACCATACGGTTTCCTGCAACAGCAAAGGATCCCATTCCTTCGTCGGGTGTTCCCAGCACCTGTTGCTTACCCTGCTTCCGGTCGTACTGCAGCAGGCAGGCGCCTCCGTTACCCTGAACGGTGGCATATAAGGTTTCATCGCCCTTCCAGGTCAGGTTGCCTTTGTTTCGGTCGTAGGGAATTCGGATGATATCTTTTTCGGAGCCATCGGAGGGTAGCATGACCAACTCGGGAACGGTTACGAAGCTGGTAGCCGACAATTGCAGGGCCACCCATTTGCCCGAAGGGGAAACGCTGACCCCCGAATAGCGGTGGTCGGGTTTGGACAGGAAGGGAGTCATGCCGCTGCCATCGGCTTGAACCAGATAGATCGCCGAGCTGAGGTCGCGGTCCGGATGCAGGCTATCTGCAACAGCGCTTTCCACCAATAAACGGCCAGCCGTTATAAACTGCGGATTGCTATAGGACCGGTAGCCTGAGGTCAATTGCCGGGGTGTGGCACCCGGCTGCACGGTAATGAGGAATATGTGTGACCTGCTGATGGCCCCGCTGGTGCCCGATTCCCCCTGGAACTGCAGCCGGTTGATGACCTTGGCCTTCTTATCCTGCTCGTTCTGCCGGAGCCACTGCCGCACTTCTGCCAGGGACCCGTCGGGGTCGGCCCTGCCCTTATCCTGCAATACTATCGCACCGCCTTCCAGACCGGGTTTTTCCAAAGACCATGCTGGCAATTGCTTGCCGGGGTTCAATAGAGAATCGTTGGCATATTCCTCCAGGGACAGGCTGCTCTGAAAGGCGAGCTGCCTGCTGTCGGGACTCCATTTGGGCGAGGTGGCACCATTTTTCGACCGGGTCAACTGGTAAGCTTCCCCGCCGCCGGTAAGTGGTAAGACAAAGATCTGCGGCTTACCATCCACCGGGCGTACAAAGGCCAGCTGCTGCCCATTGGGACTCAGCGCCGGTTGAGATGCCCCTTCGGGTGAAGTGGTTAATTGCCGGGCCGTTGCAGTACCATCCGTGGCAACTTCCCAGAGCTGGCTTTTATATTGGTACTCCCATTTTTTCTCCCCTTCCTGCTCTATGCTGGTCAGCGCAAAATAGGCCTTGCTGCCATCGGGCGACAGCTGCAGCCCGGAAGGCTGCCGGATCTTTAACATGTCAGTCAATAATACGGGGGATACGTATTTTTTGCCGGCCTGTGCCTGTGCAGTCACTATCCAGGCCAGGAAAAAAACAGTGAATAGGAGTCTCATGCAGCGCTTTTACCGAATATACGAATCCGTGTGATGCGGTTCAGTAGATTTGCATGCCAAAAATTGTACTATGAGCCAGCTGGAAAAAGAATTCAACGACTACCGCGCCAAAATGAATGAAGTCATCCTCAGCAAGAATAACCTGGTGATGAAAAGGCTGTGGAACCTTGACACCAATACTTACGAGGACGGGGCGCTGGACAAAAAGACCAAGGAAATGCTGGGACTGGTGGCCAGCATGGTATTGCGTTGCGATGACTGTATCAAATACCATGTGGGCAAGTGCCATGAACTGGGGGTGAGTACCGACGAGCTTTATGAGATCTTCGCGGTGGCCAATATCGTAGGAGGAACCATTGTGATTCCGCATACCCGCAGGGCAGCGGAATACTGGGAGGAGCTGATCGCCAAATAGGTCAGCCTTTATGGATCACCAGCTCACCCTGTATCAGCACATTCCGCGCGGGTAAAACGGCATCGGGTCC
>CBFGLD010000064.1:0-13128 GCA_965649495.1 uncultured Flavihumibacter sp.
TACCTGCAGCCGGGGGATGTAATGGAACTGGGCATTGATCATTTAGGTAATTCCAGGCAAAACGTGGTAGCCTATGCTGCGCCTTGACGCCCACCAGCATTTCTGGAACTATGACCCCGTGAGGGACAGCTGGATCACGGAAGACATGTCTGTGATCCGTAGAGATTTCCTGCCGGTTGACCTGGAGCCGCTGCTGGCGGAGGCAAAGGCCGATGGCTGCATAGCGGTACAAGCCGATCAAAGTGCAAACGAGACGCGATTCCTGTTGGCATTGGCGGCCCAATACCCGTTTATCAAAGGCGTGGTGGGATGGGTGGACCTACGGCATGAAAAACTGGAAGAACAACTGGAGCAACTGGCAGCCTTCGGGTTGTTAAAAGGATTCCGGCATATCCTGCAGGGCGAAAAACAGCGGGACCTGGTGCTGGAACCGCAATTCCGGAAAGGGCTGCAGGTATTGGGCAAGAAAGGGTATACCTATGATATCCTCATTCACAATGACCAAATAGGGTATGCCTCACAGTTATGCCAGGAACTGGATGACCAGTACTTCATCCTGGATCACCTGGCCAAGCCGTCAATCAGGATCGGCGCCTTCCGGGAATGGCACCAGGCCATGCAGTCCTTCCGGGGGATGGACCATGTTTATTGCAAGGTGTCGGGACTGGTAACGGAAGCGGACTGGGAAGTTTGGACACCCGGAGACCTGCAGCCTTACCTGGATGCGGTGGTGGAGATCTTCGGAATCTCAAGGCTGGTATTTGGCAGCGACTGGCCGGTGTGCCTGCTGGCAGCCGGATACGGAAGGGTGTGGCAAGTGATGGAAGATTATTTTGAAGGGTATTCGCATTCGGAAAAAGCCCTGATTTTCGGGGGCAACGCACAACGATTTTACCATATAAAAGAGGAATGATGGATCTGCAATTAAACAACAAAGTGATCATCGTCAGCGGAGGAGCCAAGGGTATCGGCGAAGGCATTGTGCGGGTGCTGGCGGCAGAAGGCGCCATACCGGTAATAGTGGGCCGCGATGAAAAGGACAATATCCGCCTGCAAACTGAACTGCAACAGGGGGGATTACAGTGTGCGCAGTTTGTGGCCGAACTGTCGGACCCACAGGCCTGCGGGCAGGCGGTGGAGGCTGTGCTGAAACAGTTCAACCGCATTGACGGGCTGGTCAATAATGCGGGAAAAAATGATGGGGTGGGGTTAGAGCACGGCAGCTATGAGGAGTTTATGGCATCCCTGCACCGCAACCTGGTGCATTATTACCTGCTGGCGCATCATGCCCTGCCCGCGCTGAAAGCATCCAGGGGGGCGATCGTGAACATAACCAGTAAGACGGCTGAAACCGGCCAGGGAAATACCTCGGCCTATGCGGCAGCCAACGGGGGGCGGAATGCATTGACCAGGGAATGGGCCGTGGAACTGTTACCCTACCGGATACGCGTAAACGCAATAGTGGTTGCCGAGTGCTGGACGCCGCAATACGAATCCTGGATCCAAACCCTTCCTGATCCCGACGCAAAACTGGCGAAGATCCATGCCCGGATCCCCCTGGAGCACCGTATGACCACGCCGGAAGAAATTGCCAATACGGCGGCCTTCCTGCTTTCGGTGCGGTCGAGCCATACCACCGGGCAATTGGTACATGTGGATGGCGGGTATGTTCATCTTGACCAGGTCATAAACGATTAAAGGAGTTTCAAATGCAACAAAAGGTATTAAAGATACATCCCGATGATAATGTGCTGGTAGCGCTGACCGATCTGGTAAAAGGGCAGGTCGTCCAATGGAAAGAGGAGGTCATCCTGTTGCCGGGTGATGTTCCGGCAAAGCACAAACTGAGCATCGGGAGGCTGGAAACCGGGGACCCGGTTTACCTGTATGGAGTATTGGTAGGAAGGGTTACGCAACCGGTTGAAACAGGAGGGTGGTTACATACCGGCAACCTCCGGCACGATGCAGCCGAATACGATTATCACGGCAGCCATTTTGTTTGGCAGGCGCCGGATGTATCCCGTTACCAGGATCGCCATTTTAAGGGGTACCACCGGAAAGACGGAAGGGTGGGCACGGCCAATTACTGGCTGTTCATACCCACCGTTTTCTGCGAGAACCGGAACCTGGATGTTATCAAGGACGCCCTGTTGAATGAATTAGGGTATGGTATAACCGATAAGTACAAACGATTTGCCCGGCAATTGGTGGAAGCATATCAAAAAGGAAGCTCCCTGTCAGCGGTAAACCTGTCGCCCGCCTGGGATTCGCGTTCGGAAAGGGTTTTTCCCAACGTGGACGGCATCAAGTTCCTGAAGCATGAAGGAGGCTGCGGCGGAACCCGGCAGGATGCGGGCATGCTGGGAAAGCTGCTGGCTGCCTATGCCAATCATCCCAACGTGGGCGGCATCACCATCCTGAGCCTGGGCTGCCAGCACCTGCAGACGAGGGAATTGCAGGACGAGATATTAAAACTGGATCCCGCGTTCGAAAAGCCCCTATATGTATTTGAACAACAGCAATCCATATCCGAAGAAGACCTGGTCAGCACCGCCATCCGGAAGACATTTGAAGGGCTGGTGGAGATCAACCAGCAGACGCGGCAGCCCGCGCCGCTGAGCAAACTGTGTATTGGAGTGAAATGCGGCGGCAGTGACGGGTTCAGCGGTATTTCTGCCAACCCTGCCGTAGGACATTGCGCCGACTTGCTGGTTGCTTTGGGAGGCCAGGTATTACTGGCGGAGTTTCCCGAACTCTGCGGCGCCGAACAAGACCTGGTGGACCGCAGTGTAGACGAAGCCACTGCCCGGAAGTTCATGCGCCTCATGAAATCCTACGACGCCCTTGCCCACCAGTCGGGCTCCGGTTTCTTCATGAATCCATCCCCGGGTAATATTCGCGATGGACTGGTCACCGATGCCATCAAAAGCACGGGCGCAGCCAAAAAGGGCGGCAATTCGCCGGTGGTGGATGTGCTGGATTATACCGAGCCGGTGCGCAAGCCCGGGCTGAGCCTGGTTTGCACCCCCGGGAATGATGTGGAGGCAACCACTGGCAAAGCCGCGTCCGGCGCCACCCTGATCCTGTTCACGACGGGGCTGGGCACTCCGACCGGCAACCCGGTTTGTCCCACCATAAAATTATCCACCAATACTGCCCTGGCGCAGCGCATGCCGGACATCATCGATATTGATACCGGCAGTATCATAACGGGAACAAAGTCCATTGCGCAGGTGGGCGAGGAGATCCTGGAATATTGCATCCGTGCCGCCAGCGGAGAGGTAATTCCCAAAGCAGTACAATTGGGCCAGGACGATTTCATCCCATGGAAGCGCGGGGTGAGCCTGTGAAATGATGTATATTAGGGAATGAGAAAAATCATTGCAGCCTGCGTTTTGGTATGGCTCCTGGTACCGGGAGCATTTGCGCAGGATCTGTCCCTCTTTGAGAAAAAAATGTTCATCAGCAAGCAGGGGGATACCCTTCCTTACCGCGTGCTGTACCCCGCGGGATACGATCCTTCCCGTAAATACCCCTTGGTACTCTTCCTGCACGGCGCCGGGGAAAGGGGCAGCGACAATGAAAAGCAATTGGTGCATGGGGCCAAATTGTTCCTGGCCGATTCCAACCGATCCGCCTTTCCGGCCATCATTGTGTTCCCGCAGTGTCCCCAGAACAGTTACTGGGGGGCGGTAAAGATAGACCGGTCGAAGCAACCCCTGGAGATCCGGTTTGATTACCGGGAACCCATGACTTCACCGTTGCGCGCCGCGGTGGAATTAACCAGGCGAATGGTTCGGGAGGAAGGGGTAGACAAAAAAAGAGTGTATGTAACGGGGCTTTCGATGGGAGGTATGGGGACCTTTGAGATCGTGTACCGCCAGCCCAAACTGTTTGCTGCAGCGGTTCCCATCTGCGGCGGTGGGGATTCCGCATCCTACCATAAGAAGCTCGCAAAAATTCCCTTCCGGGTTTACCACGGCGCCAGCGACAGGGTGGTAAACGCCCAGCTGAGCCGGACCATGGTAGAAAGGCTGCAAGCGCTGGGAGCATCGGTCCAGTATAAGGAGTATCCCGGGGTGGATCATAACAGTTGGGATCCTGCATTTGCAGAACCGGATTTCTTACCCTGGATCTTTGCCCAGCGGAAGTGACCCGGTAACAGCAACTTTTGTCACATTATTTCCGGACTGGTGTGCGGAACTTCAGGGTAAAATCACCCACCATGAAACGGAATCGATTAATGACAGCTGTGTTGGTTGGACTGCTGTTTGTGTTTGGATTCAGTGCCTGCAGCAGTGACGATGAGCTCATCAATGGCATCACCATAACCACCAGGGAGGCAGCATCGCTGCAATTCATGCGCGAAGAGGAAAAACTGGCCAGGGATATTTACCAGTATCTTTATGAGAAGTACAGCCTGGCTATTTTCAGTAACATTGCCAATAGTGAGCAAAGCCATATGGATGCGGTAAAAACCTTGCTGGATAAGTACAAGGTGGATGATCCCGTTAAAACGGACATTCCCGGGAAGTTTGTGAATGCTGAGATACAGGAGTTGTATAATGCGTTGAAAGCGGATGGAAATATAGATGTAGCGCATGCGCTGAAAGTGGGAGCCACCATTGAGGACCTGGATATATACGACCTGATGGATGAATTGGAAGTGATGAAAGCATTGGACATCATCCAGGTATATGAAAGTCTCTGGAAAGGCAGCCGCAATCACCTTCGGGCTTTTTATACGCAGATACTGGCCATTGGAGAAACCTACACACCACAATACATCTCACAGGCTTATTTTGACGAGATCGTAAACAGCCCTATCGAAACCGGAAATTAAAAAGATATGGTAAAACTCATAGCAGGGTTATTGGCAGCAGCAGTTTGCCTGGGATGCCAGGAAAACAAAAAGGCGGCAGCCCTGCCGGACTATAAACAAATGGGCGACAGCATTGCGTCGGCCAGTTTTGACGTGCTGCGGACAGCCCTGCAAGCGTCCATTGCGGGCAGGGGAGCGGAAGCTTCCATCGGTTTTTGCCGGGATACTGCCCAGGACCTGATGCAAACCTATGCTTCGGAATCGGTGTATGTGGGACGGGTGGCCGAACGTTACCGGAACCCGGCGAATGCGTTAAAGCAGGTTGACGGGAATGTATGGGCTGATTACCGGGAAGCGATTTCAAAAGGGGACAGCATCTTTTCGCGAATAGTGGTGACCGATACAGCGGTACACTATTACAAACCGATACTCTTACAACCCATGTGCCTCACCTGTCATGGAGAACCGGGAAAGGACATACCGCCAAAATTGTTAGCGGTTATTGATTCCAGTTATCCTGGTGATCTTGCCAGGGGATTCCGGACAGGAGACCTGCGGGGAATGTGGTATATCCGGTTTGACCGGTGATCAAAGTTTTTGTGCCAGCATCCGGAGTATGGAAGCTTTGCCCTTATGGTAGTCGCCCTCTTTGAGGGTGATCTCTTTTTGTTCGCAACTGATCTGGTGCAGGAACTGGAAATCGGTACAGAGGGCGGGAGCATCGTACAGCATTTCGGGATCCCGGGGGCCGCCACTGTCGTTGGCGAGCTGTTCTTTTGCAAATGCTTCCAGAATAAGGAATCCACCCGGCCGGATGGCATTGACGATTTGCTGGTGAAAGTTGCGCCGCATGGCAGGCGGAAGGTGTACGTAGATCAATGCTACAGCATCGTATTGTTTGCCGGCCCGGAAAGTTTCCAGGTCCTGTATATCGTAATTGATTTGCAATCCTTCTTCGACTGCGCGATGCAGGGCTTTCTCCCGGGCTACGGGGCTAAAATCAAAAGCGTCTACCTGCCAGCCTTTGGAAGCAGCGTATAAGGCGTTCCTGCCTTCCCCTTCTGCCGGTAGCAGGATGGATCCCGGTACATGCAGGTCGATAAAAAGTTTGAAATACTGGTTGGGTTCAGTACCATACACCCATTCGTTTTCCAAATAACGCTGGTCCCAGAATTGTTGCATTTTTTTTGGGTGCAATATCACCAAAGCAAAGGGATGCCAAAGTGACTCGTATCACATTGGCATCCCTTTTAAAGAATGATGTATCAGGCAAGTTGCTTACCTGCTTTTTCCAGCAGGGCCTTTGTTTTGCGGATGCCTTCGTCTTCGCTGAGAACATCGCCTTCGTATTCAATTCCGACGATTCCTCTCCAGCCGCTGTCTTTAACGATTTTGAGCATGCGGTAATAGTCGGTTTCGGTTTCATCACCGGCTTCATTGAAGACATTACTTTTTGCACTGACGCCTTTGGCATAGGGCATCAGTTCCTGGGTTCCTTTGTAGCGATCGTAACTTTCCAGGCAGGTTCGCCAGTTATTGGGATCACGGCGGATACAGAAATTCCCAAAGTCTGGAAGGGTACCCACATTTTTCCGGTTAACGGCTTTCATGACACCTGACAACCAGCTGCCATCGGAGGAATAGCCACCATGATTTTCAACTATAACGTTGATGCCTACCTTTTCAGCAAACTCACCCAGTTTTGCCAAACCGTCTGCCGCGTTCTTCGCCACTTCTTCCCGGCTTCCCTGGCCGGCAGCATTCACGCGAATGGTAGAGCAACCCAGGTATTTGGCAGCCTCCACCCATTTGTAGTGATTCTCCACCGCTTTCATCCTGGCCGCTGCATCGGCAGCCCCGATCTCACCTTCCCCATCACACATGATCAGGTGATTACGGACGCCATTATCGTTGCAGCGCTTCAGGAGTTCATTCAGGTAAGCGGTATCGTTAGCTTTGTCTTTGAAGAACTGGTTCACGTATTCTACGATACTGATCCCAAAATCATTTTTTGCCTTGGCGGGGAAATCAAGGTTGTCGAACTGCTTGGCAAAAAGCGCTTTATGGAGCGACCATTCAGCCAGTGATATTTCAAAGAAAAGATCATTGGAGGCAGTAGTGGTTGCCTTTGGTCCCAAACAGGAAACTCCTGCTGCACCAAGGGCAAGCCCACCCATTAGTTTCAAAAAGTGACGACGATCTGAGTGCATAAAAAATTATTTGTTGGATAGTATAAAGGTAAAATATACAACAATTTCGATTAATTAACTTCGCGCCATGATAAAGCATTTTTGGGGTGCGTTGCTATGCCTGGCTTTTGTTTCCTGCGGCAGTAAAAAAGCTGTTACGGGTACGGATGCAAAGGCCGGAGTGTTCTACTCAGGGGTGGACGTATCGTATATCAACCAGGTGGAGGCTTACGGAGGTGTTTACCGGGTCAACGGTCGAGCCAGGGATCCCTTCCGAATATTCCGCGAACAGGGGATCAATACGATACGGGTCCGGCTCTGGCATGATCCAGCCTGGACCCGGGAACTCAATGATGGCAAGGCCTACAGTGACCTGGAGGATGTGATACGTACCATTCGCCGGGCAAAAGAAATAGGGATGATGGTGAATCTGGACCTGCACTATTCCGATGATTGGGCCGACCCATCCCGGCAAACCACCCCCGATGCCTGGAAGTACACCACCTTGCCGGTACTGGAAGATTCCGTTTACAGCTATACCCTTGGGGTGTTGTGCCGGCTGCAGCAGTTGAACCTGGTACCCGAAATGGTGCAGGTAGGCAATGAAAACAACCATGGGATCCTGTTCCCCGTGGGGAAGGTGGTGAACGATAACTGGGAACCCTTCGCGCGTTTACTGCAATCCGGTATACGGGCCGTGCGGGATTTTTCTACAGGCTCCCCGATAAAGCCTCGCATCATCCTGCATGTGGCGCAGGTGCAACATGCGGGCAACTGGTTGTATCAACTGAGTCGGCATGGAGTGAAGGATTTCGATATCATTGGTCTCTCGCATTATTTCAAATGGTCGGGGGTGAACGATTTCAAGAGCCTTTCCGATTCGCTGGCAGCTTACCGGAAGCAATATGCGAAGGATGTAATGATCGTTGAAACGGCCTACCCCTGGACCAGCAGCAATGCCGACCAGTATCCGAATGTGATCCCGGGAACAGATACCCTGCCCGGTTACCCGGCCAGTCCATCCGGGCAGGCAAAATACCTTTCCGATCTTTGCCGGGCAGTACGCCAGGGGGGAGGACAGGGGGTGATGTATTGGGAGCCCGCCTGGATCAGCAGCAGGCTCCGCGACCAATGGGGTACGGGTTCCTCATGGGACAATTGCACCCTGTTTGACTTTAATGGAAATGTGCTCCCTGGCATGAAGCGCCTTGGGCATTAACCAGTCTTACCTACCTTCGCCTGTTCATGAAACATCTTTCCGCGCTTCATAAATATTTCTGGAAATACCGCTGGCGTTTTGTGCTGGGGGTATTGTTCATTATACTATCCAACTATTTCCGGATACTGGCACCCCAGATCACCGGCTTTGTAATAGATGCTGTGGAGAAGCAGTTGCCTGGTTACCGTTCGGGCAGGACGCTGGCGGGCTATGATCCCCTGGTACGGTGGCTGGCAGATTTTACCGGGGAAGCCAGTTTTTCGAGGCTTGTCATACTCTGCGGATTGATCTTACTGCTGGTAGCCATCCTGAGCGGATTTTTTATGTTCCTCATGCGGCAGACCATCATTGTAATGAGCCGGCATATTGAATTTGATCAGAAGAATGAAATCTATAACCATTACCAACACCTGGACCTGGGCTTTTACAAGAAAAACAGCACCGGCGACCTGATGAACCGGATCACGGAAGACGTTAGCCGGGTGAGGATGTATACCGGTCCGGCCATCATGTATTTTATCAACCTGGCGTTTACGATCAGCTTCAGTGTGTTTTACATGGTGCGGACTGATGCCATGTTAACCTTACTGGTATTGTCGCCCCTGCCGTTACTGGCGTTCGCCATTTATTATGTGAATACGATCATCCATAAGAAAAGTGAGCGGATACAGGCATTGTTATCTGACCTGACCACCACCGCCCAGGAATCCTATTCGGGGATCCGGGTCATCAAGTCTTTTGTACAGGAAAAGGCGCAGCAATTATTCTTTGAAAAGAACAGCCAGGAATACCGCTCCAATGCCATTGGGCTGGCGAAAGTGGAAGCCATCTATTTCCCATCGATGTCACTGATGATAGGTCTCAGTACGCTGCTGACCATATTAGTTGGTGGGATGTATGCCATGCAGCCCGGAACCACTGTAACTACCGGCACGCTGGCGGAGTTCATCATGTACATCAATATCCTGACCTTTCCGGTGAGTGCCATTGGCTGGACCGCCAGTATGATACAACGAGCGGCGGCTTCCCAGAAAAGGATCAATGAATTCCTGCTGACGGAACCCCTGGTGCAGCAACCCGAGGGAGCCTTGCAGCCGGAAGTGAGGGGCGAACTGGTGTTCCGGGATGTCAGTTACACGTATCCACATACAGGTATCAAAGCATTGTCGGGATTTGATCTGAGCGTACCGCAAGGACAAAAGCTGGCCATCATAGGAAGGACCGGGTCGGGAAAAACCACGCTGGCCCAGTTGCTGCTGCGCATGTATGATCCTGACAGCGGATCGATCTTACTGGATGGCCAGGACATCCGTCGTTACGACCTGCAGCACCTGCGCCGGCAGCTGAGTTATGTTCCGCAGGATGTCTTTTTATTCAGTGATACCATATATAATAATATTTCCTTTGGCCTGGACAGCGCCAGTACGGAGGCCGTACAGGCAGCGGCAAAAGCCGCCAGTGTGGATCGGGAAATAGCGGGGTTTGAACTGCAATACGAAACGATGGTGGGCGAAAGAGGCGTGACTTTAAGCGGTGGGCAAAAGCAAAGGATCAGCATTGCGCGGGCGCTTGTAAAAGAACCCCGGGTAGTGATCTTTGATGATTGCCTGAGTGCCGTGGACGCCAAAACGGAAAAGGCGATCATTTCCAACCTGGACCGTTACCTGAAAAATAAAACCGCGATCATAATAACACACCGGATTTTTTCACTGTTTTCCTTTGATAAAATTGTAGTACTGGAGGAGGGAAGGATCGTTGAATACGGTACACACGAAGAGTTGTTACGTAACAACGGGTATTACAAATTCCTCTATGAACACCAGCAGGAGGAACCCGACGAAACCGAGGCTGAAAGCTGAAATAGGAGTAAACACTTAGGGGATTAAAAAGTTTGGTAAAATTTTGCTAATTCACAAACAACCCTATATTTGCTCCTACATTAATCGGCACCTAACGAAATTAATTAATTGTAAAATCAACAACTGTGGGTTACGAGAACAACGACAAAAAGATGGAAAGCGTTTACAGCAAACGTATCCGGGCAGGCAAGAGAAGGACTTATTTTTTTGATGTAAGGGCAACCAGAAGTAACGATTATTATCTGACCATTACCGAAAGTCGTAAGAAGTTTGATGACAATGGATATGACCGGCACAAGATCTTTTTGTACAAGGAAGATTTCAATAAGTTTTTGAAGGCATTGACGGAAGCGGTTGATTATGTAAAGACCGATCTCATGCCGGATTTTGATTTTGATGCATATAACCACGACAACCTGGAAGAAGGTGGTGAAATGGTAGAAGGTGTTGTAAACGAATCAGCTGAAATTGCTGCTACTGCTGTTGTGAGTAACAATGGTGCTGCAACTACCGAGCCTGCTGCCGGAACCGATGAAGAGGTTGACAAGTGGTAAACCGACCAACCAATTGCTTATTTCGGGTGGCTCCTTTTGGGGCCACCTTTTTTTATGTTCATTATAATTGTTTGTAATACAATTCATTTCCCTAATAAAAACTTCATCGAATTGTTAAATGGTAGCTTCCAATAGCTATTTTTGTGCAAATTTTTCAACATAAAAGCTTACGGATGAAATGGTCTGAATTCTTCACCTCTTCGGTGGGCAAGAAATTCGTAATGGGTCTTACCGGTTTATTCCTGATCACTTTTTTAGTAATCCACGTAGGTATCAATGCCTGCATTTTTGCCGACCTCCCGATTTTTGATGCCAATGACAACGGTTCGGTTTTCAACCGTGCCGCCCATTTCATGGGATCCACCATCCTGATACGCATCCTGGAAGTGGGATTATTTGCGGGGATCATCCTGCACATCGTTCAGGGGTATCTGTTAGAAGCCCGCAACCGGAGTGCCCGATCCGTAGGTTACGCCGTGAACCTTGGAAACCGGGGCAGTAAATGGTACAGCCGTTCCATGGGGTTGTTGGGAACCATCATCCTGTTATTCCTGGTGATACATATTTCCCATTTCTGGGTGAAGGCCCGCCTCACGCATGACCTGGCGTCTGTAACCTATAACGGGGTGGAGATGCACAACATGTTTGAAGAGATGAAGGCCGTATTTTCACAGCCATGGGTAGTGGTAGTGTATGTGATCGGTTGTATTTCACTGGCTTACCACCTGGCACACGGTTTCCAGAGTGCCTTCCGTACGGTGGGGGTTCACAACAAGAAGTACACCCAATTGTTAACCAGCCTTGGGTATGGATTCTCGATCCTGGTTTCGTTGCTGTTTGCCCTGATGCCCATCGCCATGTACCTCAAGTGGGTGGAATAATTCAGGCTTTCCCAATTTCATTAACCATTAACGCTTCTAATCGTCGATATATGCTCAACTCAAAAATTCCTGCAGGCCCGCTTGATCAGAAATGGACAGATTTCAAAGGGCACTGTAAGCTGGTTAACCCGGCTAACAAAAGAAAGCTGGAAGTGATCATAGTGGGCACCGGCCTTGCCGGCGCTTCCGCCGCTGCATCCCTTGGTGAGTTAGGTTATAAGGTAAAGGCTTTCTGTTTCCAGGACTCTCCCCGACGGGCGCATTCCATTGCGGCGCAGGGAGGCATCAATGCTGCAAAAAATTACCAGAACGACGGGGACTCGGTGTTCCGACTGTTTTATGATACCATCAAAGGAGGCGATTATCGTGCGCGGGAAGCCAATGTACATCGCCTGGCAGAAGTGAGTACCAGCATCATTGACCAGTGCGTAGCGCAGGGGGTTCCTTTTGCGCGGGAATACGGCGGACTGCTTTCTAACCGGTCCTTCGGCGGAACCCAGGTACAGCGTACGTTTTATGCGGCCGGGCAAACGGGCCAGCAGCTCCTCATCGGCGCCTACCAGGCCCTGGAGCGCCAGGTGGCACTGGGTAATGTGGATATGTATAACCGCCATGAAATGCTGGACGTGGTCGTGGTAGACGGAAAGGCCCGCGGCATCATAGTTCGTGACCTGGTAAGTGGTGAACTGGAACGTCATTTTGGTCATGCGGTATTATTGTGCACCGGTGGTTACGGAAACGTGTTTTACCTGTCCACCAATGCCATGGGTAGCAACGTAACGGCTGCCTGGAAAGCTCATAAGAAGGGCGCTTATTTTGGCAACCCTTGCTTTACGCAGATCCATCCCACCTGCATCCCCGTTAGTGGCGACCACCAGAGCAAACTCACCCTGATGTCGGAATCGCTGCGCAACGACGGAAGGATCTGGGTACCCAAAAAACAGAACGATACGCGCCGCCCCGGTGACATACCAGAAGAAGAAAGAGATTATTACCTGGAGAGAAGGTATCCCGCCTTTGGTAACCTGGTACCGCGTGATGTGGCCAGCCGGGCCGCCAAAGAGCGTTGCGATGCGGGTTACGGAGTGGGTTCATCCAAACAGGCCGTATACCTCGATTATGCGGATGCCATCCAGCGTTATGGAAAAGGGGAAGTGAATAAACGAAATATCCAGGGCGCCACGGCCGAGCAGATCACGCAGCTGGGTAAGGATGTGGTAAAAGAGAAATACGGTAACCTTTTCGATATGTATGAAAAAATTACCGGTGAAAACCCGTACGAAGTACCCATGCGGATCTATCCCGCCGTGCATTATACGATGGGTGGCATCTGGGTGGATTATGAGCTCATGACCACAGTACCCGGACTGTATGCACTGGGTGAGGCCAACTTCTCGGATCACGGGGCCAACAGGCTGGGTGCTTCTGCATTGATGCAGGGGCTGGCCGACGGCTATTTTGTGATTCCTTACACCATCGGTAATTACCTGGCAGACGAGATCCGCACCAATGCCATTCCAACCAGCCACCCGGCATTTGAAGAAGCAGAAAAAGCCGTAGCAGAACGCATCAGCCGGTTGATGGGCATACAGGGAAAGCAGACC
>CBFGLD010000065.1:0-13104 GCA_965649495.1 uncultured Flavihumibacter sp.
CCGCAGCCCATGACGGGCAGCATCCCGGCCGACGGCAGGTTGGAAGACCACCATTCTTTCAGGGCTAAGCTGCCCATCGATAAAGCTCCTTCCGTGAGCCAGGCGAACCGCAAACCGGCAAACATCAAAGCCCGGCGGATCGCTATGCTGACCGCCGACGGGGTGGCCGATGAAGCTTTCACCGTTTGGAAAAAAGCCCTCTGCGAACAGGACGCTGTGGTCAATATCATCGCGCCGCGCCAGGGGTTTGTGAAAACGGCGTCCGGGGATGAATACCCGGTTTGCGAAAGCTTGCTCACCGCCGCCTCTGTGGTCTATGATGCGGTTTTTGTTCCGGGTGGACAAAGCGTGCAAACCCTGCTGGCCATCCCCGAAGCAGTTCACTTTATTGCCGAGGCGTTCAAACATTGCAAGCCCGTAGCGGCGGAAGGAGAGGGACAAAATCTGCTGAAAGCGGCCCTGCCCGCCAACCAGGTGCCTTCACCGGGAGTGCTTACCAAAGGTGGGGTGGAGGCTTTTATTGCTGCCATCCGGGAACACCGCTTCTGGGAAAGGGAAGAAAAACCGGTAGTGCCGGCATAACAGGCTTTGGTCAGCCCGCTTTGATCAGCCCGCCGCCTCACCACCCCGCAGCACCTCGTAGAAGGCTTTGCGGTAGCTGTCGGAAAGGGGGATCAGGGTATCGCCCATGCGGATACCCTCGCGGTCGATGCTGTCAATCTTATCGATGGCCACCATATAGGATTTATGCACCCTGCAAACCAGCGAGGGCGGCAGCTGCTGCTCCAGCTCCCGGAAGGTTTGCAGGGTCATCAGCTTGCGGTCGGCCAGGTGCAGCCGCCGGTAGTCGCGCATGCCCTCAATATAAACGATCTCCTCCAGCCGGATCTTTTCCAGCCGGTATTCGGTCTTGATAAAAATGTATTTGAGGTGTGCCGGCTCCGGTCGCTGTAATTTGTTTTTCACCTTTTCCACCGCCTGGATAAACCGCTCCAGCGTATAGGGCTTCAACAGGTAATCGGTCACCGCCAGCTCAAATCCTTTTATGGCATAGGAATCGTAGGCCGTGGTGATGATGACCTCGGCCTTGCTGCTGGTGGTCTCCAGCAACCGGATGCCGCTCAGCTCGCCGATATTGATGTCCAGGAAGATCAGCTCCACCGGGTTGGTCTGCAGGTACACCAGCGCATCCAGCCCGTTATCGAACACCCCCTCCAGCTGCAGCCAGGGGATCTTGCCCACATAGGAACGCAACCGCTCCGCGGCCAGGGGCTCGTCTTCCACTATGATACAACGGAGGGTCATGCCTGCAGTTTTAGGTCCACAATATACGTTTCATCCTGGTCGGTGATCGTCAGCGCATGCTTCCCGGGATAGAGCAATTCCATCCGCCTCGATAGCAACTCCTGTCCCAGCCCGCTGTGGTCCTTGCGTACCTGCTGGTGCCTGCGGTACTTGTTCTCACAACGGAAACGGATACTGTCCGGGGTGATGGTGACCGTTATGAGGATGGCATTCCCGGCTTTCAGGCTTTCGGCGTGCTTGAATGCGTTTTCGATGTAGGAAATGAACAGGAGGGGACTGATCATATGGTTGCCCGGTTCACCCTCTACCCGGTATTGTATGTAATTGGGATTGGCACTGCGGATCTTTTGGAGACTCAGGTATTTCTCGATATAGTCCAGCTCCTGCTGCAGCGGGATCTCTTCCGCTTTCGTTTCGTACAACATGTACCGCAGTATATCACTCAGGGTATTCAGGTACCTCGAAGCCTTGGGGGCATCGGTTTCTATGAGGACGTCAATATTATTGATGGTGTTGAACAGGAAATGCGGGTTGAGCTGCGACTTAAGCAGCGCCAGCTCGGTCTCCAGGTTTTTCTTCTTCAGGTCCTCCTTGAGTTTGATCTCGCCGTACCAGGTGATGAAGCCTTTCATCACCATGCCGATGATGCCGTGGATGGTGGCCAGGATCACCAGGAACACCCACATGGAGAACAGTGCTTCCCATTGGTGGGTGATGGTCCAGGGTATGCCGGGAAGCTGCAGCAGCAGCAGGGGCAACAAGCCACTGACCATGACCGTGAGCAGGCCGGCAAGAAAGAATCCCCCCAGCTTTTGGCGCGTCAGCCAGCGCTGGAACAGGAAAGTATAAAAGCTGTAAAAGGAAAGTACTCCCGGCCCTACCAGCAGCAGCGGCAGGGGCGATGAGAGCCAGCTGCGTTGCACGATCAACGTCAGATCCGTTTTGGTATTGGCCGCCAGCGCCACCAGGAAACTGGTCACCAGCAGCAGGTACAGTATCCAGTAACCGGCATGCAAAAATAGGATCACTGATTTTTTCATATCCGTCAGGCTTTGTCCTTTTTGCTGGTATACAGCCGGTAAGCCAGCAATAAGATAACTACAAAATAGCTAAGCGCCAGTACCAGCATGTCGGTACCCAGTGGTTTGATGATGCGCATGCCGGCAGTTTCGTAGGTGGGATAGACATAAGGGAGGATGTAGCCATGCTTCCAGTTCAGCCCGATCATGGAAGCCACGTAGAGGCCAAATCCCGCCCCGATGGGCACCAGGAAGTTCCGGAACTGCAGGCTCAGCAGGAACTGCAGCGCCACAATGGGCAGGCAGCTCAGCAGGAAGCGGGCGGTGCCCCGAACATAGATAAACCAGGGGAATTCCGCTGCGGGGTAGGGTATGCCGGGTAACAGGGAAGGCAGCACGCCGGCCAGGTAGAGCCCGGCATTGAAGAGCAGGAAGCCCGACAGCAGGAATACCATCACCACGCTGAACTTGCTGGTAAAGGTCACCAGCAGGGGCTGGGGTAATACGTGCACTTGTTTCCAGGTATTGTTGCGGAACTCCAGCTGCGCGATGAGACTGCTCAGCAGCATAACGCCCATGGGTAACAGCAGTGACCCCAGGTAGCGCCACCCGCGGTTGTAGAGGGTGATCCAGATCGTGGTGCCCTGGTTGTCGGTGGCGATCTTTTCAAATTCATAGAGGCGCGCTCCCAGCAGGATGGCGGGTATCAGCAGGGCGCCGGCGATCACCAGCCAGGAGGCCGTGCTGCGGCGGGTCTTCATCCACTCGCTGCAGAAGCTGTTGCGGAATATTCGGAACATCAGTTTTGATTGATAAGGTTCATGAAGATGGTTTCCAGGTTGTTGTGGATGGGCTGGATGCTGTACACGGAGATGCCCTGCTCTACCAGTTGCCGGTTGATGGCAGCAATGGTTTCCCGCGGGGGAACCGGCAACAACAGTTGTGCACCTGCTGCCACCACCTGGCTGCTGTACTGTTGCAGGACGGCACGGGCGGCTTCGGGATCACCGGTTTCCACCAGCAGCTGCCCCGATTGCCGGCGCTGCTGCAGCAGCTCTTCCAGTTTGCCCTGGAACAGGAGCTCTCCCTGGTGGATGATGCCCGTATGGGTGGCCAGCTTTTCCACCTCCGTCAGCAGGTGACTCGATACCAGGATGGTGGTGCCCTGCTCCCGGTTGATGGTGCGCAGCAGCTCCCGGATGTCAATGATGCCGGCAGGATCCAGCCCGTTGGTGGGCTCATCCAGTACCAGCAATGCCGGGTTGTGCAAGAGGGCCACGGCAATGCCCAGCCGCTGTTTCATGCCCAGGGAAAACCTGCCGGCGGGTTTGTTGCCGGTATCGGACAACCCGCACTGCTCCAGCACTTTTTCAATATTGACGGATGGGCATTCGTAAATGCGCTGGAATACTTTCAGGTTCTCCCGCGCCGTCAGCTGGCTGTAGAAGGAGGGCGACTCGATCAGTGATCCGGTTTTTCCCAGGATCTCCAGCCGGTTGCGGTCGAACTCTTTCCCGAATACGGTTACCCGTCCCTGTTGTTTTTTCAGCAGCCCCAGGATCAGCTTCAGGGTAGTGGTCTTGCCCGCACCATTGGGTCCCAGGAAGCCGTAGATGGACTGCTCCGGCACCTGCAGGCGGATGTTCTTCAGGGAAGGAGATTGCGGGTTGAAATGGTGCGACAGGTCTTCGGTTTCCAGGCAATACATAAAAGATAAGGTTGAATGGTTATTGGCTTTGAACCACAAACATACCCCGCCGCAGCACAGCACCGCGCGGCTTCCCGGTGAAACCGCGGGCTTTGTCTGCAAAGCGGCAAAAAGGTTCTGCAAAACCCCAGGAATCAGTAACTTTCTGGTATGAAAAGCGCACTTCCAGCCGGGCTGCTTTTGTATGCCGGGCTGCTGGGTGCCGGTATTTCCTGCAACGATCCTGCCCCCGCCAGGAATGCTGCAGCCAGCAACCTCGTCAAAGAGATCAACCTCAAGCGCGGCAACATCATCAACTGCGGACCACCGGAAAAAGAGTTTGGTTCGGTGTCCTTCCTTACCTCCTGCCTGCCGGGCACTAAGGCGGATTTTGAACTGGGTATCGCCTTGCTGCATTCCTTTGAATACGATGAAGCGGAGAAAGCATTCGCCAAAGTGATCGACAAAGATCCTTCCTGCGCCATAGCTTATTGGGGTGTGGCCATGAGCAATTACCACCCGCTGTGGGTGCCTCCCACGCCCGATGAGCTGCAGAAAGGCGCCAAAGCGGTGGCCATAGCGCAATCCCTGCAACCCGCTAACCAGGCAGAAAGAAAATACATCGACGCCCTTGCCGTGTTTTACCAGGACTACACCTCCACCGACCATCGCACCCGTAACAGGAAGTACAGTAAGGCGATGGAAGCCCTGCACCGCGCCGATCCCAGCAACAAAGAGCTGGCCGTGTTTTACGCATTGTCGCTGGTGGCCACGGCAGACCCGGCCGACAAAACATTCGCCAACCAGAAAAAAGCCGGTGCCTTACTCAGTTCCCTGTATCCCCAGGGGGCCGATCACCCCGGCGTGGTGCATTATATCATACATGCTTATGACTCTCCCGAGCTGGCATCCCTGGCCCTGGAGGCAGCGCGGCGGTATGCGTCGGTAGCGCCTTCCTCGGCGCACGCGCAGCACATGCCTTCGCATATTTTCACCCGCCTCGGACTCTGGGACGAAGACATTCAGTCGAACCAGGCGGCCGCTGAAGCTGCCCGCTGTTACGCGGAGGCTGCAGGCATAAAAGGGCATTGGGACGAAGAATTGCACGCGCTGGATTACTTAGTCTATAGTTACCTGCAAAAGGGTGATAATGCTGCGGCAAAAAAAGAGGTGGATTACCTGGAAGCCATGAAAGACATCGCGCCGCTGACTTCCAAAGTGTATTACTCGCTGGCGGCTGCCCCTTCCCGTTATGCACTGGAAACCCGCGATTGGAAAGCGGCCGCGGCTTTGTTACCCCAGCCGGTTACCGGGGCGGACTGGGATAAGCATCCCTGGGAAAAATCGATCCTGGTCTTTGCCCGCCTGCTCGGTAATGTTAACACCGGCAACCAGTCCGCCGCAAAAGCAGGCCTGCAGGTACTGAAGGAGCTGCAGCAACAGTTGCTGCAGAAAAAAGACGACTACAGCGCTAACCAGGTAGCCATACAGGTTTTATCCGGCACTGCCTGGATCGCGTGGAAAGAAGGCAAGGCCGCGGAAGCCCTGCGTGCCATGAAGGAAGCCGTGGAGCGGGAAGACAAAACGGAAAAGCACCCGGTGACGCCGGGTGAAGTGCTGCCCGCCAGGCAACTGCTGGGCGATATGTACCTGGAAATGCATCAGCCGGAAGCCGCCCTGGCAGCCTACGAAGCGGATAGTAAAAAACATCCCAACCGGTTTAACAGCCTCTACGGGGCCGCCTGGAGCAGTGAAAAAACCGGCAACACCCACAAAGCAAAACAGTATTACCAACAACTGGTGGAGATAGCCAATACTCCCCATTCCACCCGCCCCGAAATAAAAAAGGCAAAGGAATACCTGCAGCGAAATACCAGGCTGGCAGTTCATCCTAAAGGTCCCTAACAGCTTCCGGTTCCTTCCTAAGGGGCGCTCCTATTGTTGCAGTATCTTTTTCTTTTCTTCATATTCTTCCTTGCTGATTTCTCCCCGGGCAAATCGTTTTTGAAGAATATCCAGCGGAGTGTCTTTTTTTGTTCGTTGGCCGGGAATATTCCAGGGGGTGACAAAAATCCAGATGAAGAGAATAAGCAGAAAAATCCACCAGAAAAAATGCATTCCCCAGAAATAGCCATCATGCATGTGCCACATATGGGTAGTGTTAATGAGTCTTAATTTAAACTAATTGCTGCTAAATAAAAATGACCTGGATTAGTAAGGAGTAGCACCAACCAAAGCCTGGTGCAACAAAAACCGGAGTTGGTGTATACCAATTGCCCGTTTGTCCAGTTAGATTTGGAAACAGCAGCTTGCGTAACGTATAGTTGTCCTATGAAAAA
Organism: uncultured Flavihumibacter sp.; assembly: GCA_965649495.1. Classification (GTDB taxonomy): domain Bacteria; phylum Bacteroidota; class Bacteroidia; order Chitinophagales; family Chitinophagaceae; genus Flavihumibacter. The sequence goes on from CBFGLD010000065.1 coordinate 6,351, forward strand.
AAATATAATTCCCCCGCCTGCTGCGAGGCTCACTCGAAGGATGAACGAAGGATGCTCGAACCAATGTCGAACCAATACGCACGAACGGGCATAGAGCTTTTCATAATTGACCAGGACAGGGTTTTTTTTCTTCATTTCCCCCTTATTGGCGCCCGAAGTGTAGAAATAGGATCAGAAATAGATAGAAATCAATAAAAAATTTATAATCCTGGCAAATAGCTTCGGGAAGTCTTTCAAATGGAATATCGGACATATATGAATTTGCTTCTTTGCTTGTTAAAAAATTCAAGACGACTCAGGTCAAAAATCTTGTCCGGTTTCAATGCTGGAAGCACCCTCGTGATCTTTCAGTTTTGCTTCATTGCTTCCCTGTCTGCGCAGGACAAGGGAATCTTCAAGCCGGATTCCTTAAAGCGGCAAATAGAGGCAAGCCGAATAAGTGCTTCCATCAAAGTAAATGGTATCCTGGATGAACCCGGCTGGATCTTAAAAGCCCCCATTGCCCATTTTGTTCAGATAGAACCCATCCAGGGGGCCAAAGCAGACTTAGAAACGGAAGTAAAAGTTTTATACAACCAGCAATCCCTGTACCTCGGTATTTTTGCTAAAGATAGCCTGGGTAAAAAAGCATTGCGGGCAACCGATTTCAGAAGGGATTTTGACGACAAACAACATGACCTGGTCAGCATTTCATTTGATGGATTTAATGATCAAAGGAATGCCATGTCTTTTGCTGTAAATCCGTATGGTGTCCAAAGGGATTTTCTGAGTTTCGATGATCTGTATTTCGATACGGATTGGGATGGACTTTGGAAAGTTCGTACCAGCAGAACCGATTCCGGGTGGTATGCCGAAATTGAAATCCCCTGGCAAACCCTGAGGTATAAAAAAACAAGCGATTCTGTTCAAAGCTGGGGCATTAATATATACAGGAATCGAAGACTTTCTAATGAGATCACCGCTTTCTCCCCTTTTCCCAGGGTGTTTACTTCATCGCGCATGCAATATGCCGGAACCTTAAAAAATATTCAGCCGCCTCCCCCAAAATCGAATATTCGTATTCAACCTTATGTCTTATCCGCTATAGATCGTTACCACGGTTTTGACTCCAGTGTCAGAGCAAAAGCATCCAATCTGAAGGTTGGGGGTGATATTAAATGGGCCATCAATCCGAATACCATTCTGGATATTACGGCTAACACCGATTTCGCACAGGCAGATGCGGATTTGCAGGTGAATAATATCTCCCGGTTTTCGGTTTTTTTTTCGGAGAAAAGACAATTTTTTTTGGAGAATGCTTCCTTGTTCAGTCCGGGTATACAACAAGCCCCTGATAACTCCGGGGGCATGATGCATCTCCGGCCATTTTTCAGCAGGGTCATCGGGCTGGACCTTGACGGTAATCCAATACCCATTGTGGGTGGCGGCAGATTTGTGAGCCGGTCTTTCAAGCAAAACTATGGGGCGATAGTAATGAGACAAAAGGAGACAGCTATTAGTCCCGCCACCAGTTTTTTGGTCAGTCGGTATTCCAGGAACCTCGGCGAACAAAACAGGGTTGGCGGATTGTTAACCGTAAAGAACAACGCAACCGGCACCAATACCACCGGCACTATTGACGGTTTCTTTCGGCTTAAGGAATCGCAATCGCTTAATACCATAGTTAGTTTCACCAACAGTTCCAATACGAATCAGCAGGGATTCGCGGGTGTTGCGCAATTCATGACTGCTACCAATCATTATAAGATCTGGGTGACCCAATCTTTGGTTACCAAAAACTACGATCCCCAGATGGGCTTTGTATCCCGTAAGGATGTGATAGGAACCACACCGGGAATGAATTGGTATTACCGGGGTAAGCTATTGCCCTTCAAAAAAATCATTCGTGCCTTCGAGCCGGGTTTCACGCCGGAATTTTACTGGCAGGCGTCTACCGGAAAGTTCATAGAGGGCAGCTTATATTTCTGGCCTCTCTGGTTAAACTTTCAGAATGGCTCCTATCTGGGCTATTCGATAACGCCCGTATACCAACACCTCTCTGATCCCTTTCAGCCATTGGGTATTAATATTGGAAAAGGAAGCTACGACTACCTCTATCAACAGCTTACTTTTTCAACCGACCCCTCCAAATTCGTCAGTGTTGCCGGGAATTACAGATGGGGACAATACTTCAACGGCCGGTTATTATCCGGCGACTGGAAATTGCAATTCGCACCCGTTCCGCATATTTCGATTTTGACCCAATTCAATCGGAATCGTTTTATCAATATGGGAGACCTGAGGGAAAATAAGACTGTTGACCTGTACATCATACAAGGCCGCTTTGCTGTCAACCCGCGCTTGCAATTGATTGGATTTTACCAGAGGAATTCGCTGGACAATTCCGAGAACTACAATCTTCGTCTATCCTGGGAATACCGGCCCTTATCGTATGTCTATCTTATTTTTAATCGCGGCCAATCCAAAGATGGGATGTTTCTTAATAAACAGTCCGAGGAACATGCTATGGCAAAGATCAGCTACCTGTTGCAATTGTAGTTGTGCAACTAAGTGAACTTTTTTTTCCATTTTTCCAATCTTTCATCACAATCCTTTGTAGGAAGGCGATTGTTTACTTCCATTAGTTTCGTGAGTTTGAGATGTGCTTGCTCCGGAGTCAGGTGATCTTTACTTATGCATTCATCCAGTAGCCACAAAATTCCATGTACCTCAAGCTTTCGTTCCAGACAAGTTTTTCTCACTAAAGAGTCTCCGGAAATGACCATTGCCGATAACAGTTCTGCCAGAAAAATTACGGAGTGGTCTGCATCAGAAAGGCCTTTTTTGACCTGAAATGTTTCCAGCATTAATTGTTCATCGTCTGAAAATTGATAAACGATTATTCCTTGCAATTTTGCTATTTGATCTTCTTCCAGCTCTTCAAGTACAAGTCGTGTAGTATATATATCCAGTTCTAAGTATAGAAGATATTTGTGTACCTCTAAAAAAAGAATATCGATGAATATGTTGGCATCAGTTATAGCAATTTTCATAGGTCATCGCTTAAACTAATTCCTTTCTGAATTCAGTTAATTTCTTCCTGGATAAAACTGCTCCTTTGGATATACTTATAAATTCTTCAGCTACCGCCCTCAATATTAGCTGTCTGAATCTCCTTGATTCCTCCGAACCATCGTAACAGCCTGGCTCTTTTTTTCTTTGTCCTGCCTGACCCAATCTTATCATAAAGAGCTTAAAATGACTTGGAGAAATTATTCCATGTTGTTTACAACGGTAAATCAGCGCCTGAATAGATATGCCATACTGTTCTTTCAATGCAACCAACTCATTTACGAAGATATTTTTCCTAACTCCGCCCAATTCATCAAACATTTTTGATTTTGGAATTAGCATGGCACTTGCAAATGCATTGCAGTACATTTCTTGTTCTTTCTCTTCAAATTTCTCCAGATTTAATAAAATATGTCCTAGCTCATGTAGGGCGGTAAAACGTTTCCTGTCAAGAGGAATATTTTCATTGTTATTTAAAACAATTACGGGCAGCTTTGAATCTACCCAGGTACTCATTCCCGAAAATGCCGCATCCACATTTATCTCAAATACCTTGATTTTGAGATCCTCCAGGAGTTCGATCACATTGTAAAGAGGATCTCTGCCAAATTTCCAACGTTCTCTTAACTCCTCTGAAACGTCTTCAATGTCATCCATGGTGTTTATGGGCCAATTAATTATCGGATTGACAAAATGACTATCTATACCCAAAATGTCCTCCAATTCCAGATATCGCTCTAAAAAGTCTTTTGTTTGATATACAACAATATCTTGTTCTTTCGCAGATAGCTTAGTGAGTTTGCGGAAAGTTAGATCGCCTAACTCTACGGTGTTCGATCTGGTAAAGTAATCCTGGGTAACTCCCAGGGCCCTCGCCATATCCAGTAATAAATTGTTATCCGGAACGGATTGTCCCGCCTCGTATTTACTAAGGGCTTGCTTTGAAATTTGGTTGTTCAGTTTATCGGATAGATCCTGCAAGGAAAAGCCGTTCATTTTACGCGCAGCTTTTAACCGTTCAGGAAAATATTTAAGAGTCATAATTGGTGTTTTTGACAGTAAAAGAAAAATATACTAACGCAGCTGGAAATGGTTGGGTGACTTTATCCAGTAAACAGTGAATTGGGAGAGAAAAATGGTTTGTGGACAAATTAATAAAATATATCCAATTTGTCAACACTTTCCTTAATCTTACAGATAATGCTGCTTGATATGAATGGTGAAATACGTTGGGCACTTGGCTTGAGGATCATCACCTCAGGGTTCCCTTTTTTGTTCTTCTTGTGCGAAACTGAGCTGTTCTTATCTATTGAACCAACAGGTTGCAAAAAGAAAAAGTCCTCGTAGAAACTGTTATCTACAAGGACTTTTATCGTTTTTGCTCCCCCTGCTGGACTTGAACCAGCGACCCTCTGATTAACAGTCAGATGCTCTAACCAACTGAGCTAAGGAGGATTGTACCAGCCGATGTTACCCGGCAGTTCCCCGTTTGGGGAGTGCAAAAATAGGGATTTTTGCAATCGGACAAAATTTTATGCTGCTTTATTTTGCCGCTGTTTCACCCTTTCTGTTGCCCTTTCCTATATACTATTTTGTCTTTATCCGTAATCTATTTATAAAAGCGTGGATAGCTTTTCCAGCAGGTAAAATTCCCCGGTACTATTATACAGATTATGATTGTCATACCTGTATTGTTAGCATCGTTTTTTATCTGGTCCACGGTCTTATTTTGTGGGGCCAGACAATCAGGCATGGATCGGGTCAGGATGCTCATTAAACGCTCTCTGAATGCTCTCTGAATGCTGTCTAGAAGCTGTCTATACGCTTTCTGGATGCTGACCCGAGGCTTCCCCGAGGCTGGTTCAATGCTGGTTCAATGCAGGAATCATGCTGAAATCATGCTATCGCAATGCTAAAAAACCACGCGAATGCCGCCCTGTCTGATCCTAAAAAAACTATACAGTTGTGAAGATTAATCCTCGTATTACTATACACCCTAAAAATCAAGTACTTATATAGCTATCCAGGGTGAAGTTTAAGTACTATTATAGCTATACATCTAAAAAAACAAGTACTAAAATAACTATACAGGGGGAGATTTGTTCATTGGCTTTAAAATTTTAGTAGGGTTAAGGTTCTGGTGCTGGTTGCACTTTCACGAACTTCTTCGCTTTCCACTTCCGCTTTAGTTTGCCGGTTACAACATGGGCACTGTCAGGAGTGAGATCTTCAATGCTGGAGTGAGGCCTGCGATGGTTGTAGGAATAAATGGAACGCTCCACCACTTCAGTGGCTTCCGCGGCAGAAGCGAAGGTCCGCTTCAAGTCATAGGTATTTTTTAATATGCCATTCAACCGTTCGGCCACCGCGTTCTGGTAGGGGTCACCGTTTTCTGTCATGCTGATATCAATATCATACAACTGCAGTTCTTCCACATAGGCATCGCAACAGTATTGGATACCCCGGTCGGAGTGATGAATAAGCCCCGCAGGCTTTTGGCGCAGATTGCCAATGGCCATGCGAAGGGCCATCAGGGAACCTTCGGCTTCCAGGGTTGGATAAAGACAATACCCAACGATCCTGTGAGAATAGGCGTCGGTGACCAGGGACAAAAAGGAGAAGCGCTCCGCCACGCGTATATAGGTTATGTCGCATACCCATAATTGCTCTGCTTGCAATACCTCCAACTCTTTTACTTTGTTGGGGTATTTGCGGTAACGGTGGTTGGAGTCCGTTGTAGAGATATACCGTTTTTTGCGCTTGCACAACAGCTTGTGCTTGCCCCTGAGCGCATGCAGGCGATTCCATCCGATCTGGATACCATGGGCCTTCAGCGTGGGGCTTAGAATCTGGTGTATTTTTTTAGACGACAAACGGGGAATCTCGCGTTGCAGTTCAAGCAACAGTTCAACAATGACCTGCTCATCATCCCACCGCTCTTGCTTATGCCATAGCATATCATAATACGCATGCCGGGTTTTACCAAACAGCTTACACAGGCGGCCGACGCCCACCTGGGTAAGGGATTGATGCAATACCATTACTGTTTGGTGCCAAACTTTTTTCGGATGGGAAAATCATACTGCTGCTCTGCCAGGTCGATCATGGTTTCCAGGGCAGTAATCTTTAGCTTCAGCTCATTCATCTGCTGCAAGAGCGCCTGTCGTTCGGTGTTTTCCATACTAGTTGCTTCTGATGCAACATTAACGTCGGAAACAATGGGTACTTTTTGGTTTTTACGCCATTGGTATAAAGCTCGTAGGCTAATCTGGTATTTTCTGATGACTTCCTCTCTTGTAAGCATGCCACTCTCCAATTCAAAAACCGCCTGCTGCTTTATGTGCGAAGCAATACGCCGGCCACCCCAATCAACTTTTTTGCCGGTACCATATTTCAAGTGCCAATCCTGTAAGCTCCTTCGGCCTATTTTTCCATATTTATTAAAAACAGCTTCCACAGACAGACCTGCTTCCAATTCAGTGACCACCAATTTTATTAACTCAATCGGTTGACTCCCAGAGGCAGTACCATCTTTTTTCAGTTTAAATCGCATTGTCAAATTCTCCATACAAACTTAGGTTTTAAGCTGTATAGCTATTTCAGGTGCATACAGCTCTAAGGAGGGGGTGAACGGCCGGTTTTGGAGCAAAATGGACGCGAACGTCCGCTCAGGATCTACCCGAACGTCCGATCCGGATTTGCC
>CBFGLD010000066.1:0-13072 GCA_965649495.1 uncultured Flavihumibacter sp.
GTTCAACCTCATGTTTGCCACTGAATTCGGTGCCGTGAGCGGTGAGGAGGACGATAATATGGTATACCTGCGACCCGAAACGGCCCAGGGTATTTTCGTGAATTTCCTGAACGTGCAGAAGACCGGCCGCATGAAGATCCCCTTCGGTATTGCCCAGGTAGGCAAGGCCTTCCGGAATGAGATCGTTGCCCGCCAGTTCATCTTCCGGATGCGGGAATTTGAGCAGATGGAGATGCAGTTTTTCATCCGCCCCGGCAGCCAGAAAGAGTGGTACGAGTACTGGAAGGAGGAGCGCATGAAATGGCACCTGAGCCTGGGCATCCCCGCTTCGCGGTACCGCTTCCACGACCATGTGAAGCTGGCCCACTATGCGGATGCGGCCTGCGACATCGAATACAATTTCCCCATCGGGTTCAAAGAGGTGGAAGGTATCCACAGCCGCACCGATTTTGACCTGCGCAACCACCAGGAGTACAGCAAAAAGAAAATGCAGTACTTCGATAACGAGCTGGATGCCAACGGCAAACCCTATGGGAACTATATTCCCTATGTGATCGAGACCTCTATTGGACTGGACCGCACGGTGATGATGGTGCTCAGCGAGGCCTACGAGGAGCAGGACCTCAGCACGCCGGAAAAATCCGACAGCCGCGTAGTATTGAAATTCCCCCCCAAGCTCAGTCCTATCAAACTGGCCATCCTGCCGCTCGTCAAAAAGGACGGCCTTCCGGAGATCGCCCGCCAGCTGATGGACGAATGCAAGGCTTCCTTCCGCTGTTTTTACGAGGAGAAGGATACCATCGGCAAGCGCTACCGCCGCCAGGACGCCATCGGCACGCCTTTCTGCGTTACGATCGACCACCAGACCAAGGAAGACGGAACGGTCACCATCCGGCACCGCGACAGCATGACACAGGAAAGAATTTCTATAAAGGATGTGAAAGAATTGGTTGAAAAAGCCATTCAGTAATTATATATTTGTTTAATACCCTAAACAAAATCCTTCCCCCCGTAGGGGAGGGATATATAATTATATATGCACATAACCCTACACCCGGCCCTGATAGCGATTGCCATGGCCGGCTCTTTTGTAATTGGACTGCTCCTCCGGCTGGTACAGGTCCGTATCCTCCGCAAGCAGGTCCTGGAGCTGGAACGGGAGAAAATGGAAGACCATGCCGAGATCCTGCACCTCCAGAAATTGCTGGCCGACCAGCAGAGCCGTCCCGATTCCCTTCCCGCCACACCGGTGGTCTCTCTCAAGGATAAGGATTCCGGCCAGCCCGACAACAATAAAAACTTCCGGGCCACCCAATAATTTTTTTTCCCCGAAATGGGGATAAGGTGCAATAAGCTGCAGCCGGCCGGCGTTATTCCTGCAAACCAATTTTCTATGATGTCTGCCAACATCAATATTGCCGTACTGCTTTGGGCTGCTGCCGCTTTCGCCATAGGAGCCCTAGCCGGATTTGCCTTCCGAAGCCGCCAGATATCCAAATCAAAAAGACGCATCCTGGAACTGGAAACCGAAATGGTGGAGAACCACGCCGAGATCCTGCGCCTGCATAAATTCCACGCCGAAAAGAATGCTGCCGGTAAAGTGCCGGTTATCAGCCTGCCGGTAGGGGAGGGATCCAAAACCGTGAAGGCTAAAGCCAAGGGTTGAGGAGGTAGGATCAGCCGTAAAGTTCCAGGTGGATCGCTTTTTTATCGTAGCCAAGGGCCAGTAAACGCTCTTTGGCCTCTGTGATCATATTTTTCCAGCCACATAAATAAAACATCGCCGGGTGCAGCTGCATGCCGGCTTTTTGCATTTTTTCCTTCAGCAGTTCTTCGTATACCCCGTGCACGTATCCCGTGCGCACCAGGTGTTGCCCGGGTTCCTCCCGCGAATAGGTGGGCAGGAAAAAAAAGGAGGCTTCCTTTTCTTCCAGTGCATGCAGTTCGGGCCCGTAGAGCGTATCGGAGATCTTCCGGCAGCCAAAGACCAGGTAGATATTTTTATGGGGAATATTATTTTGGATGATGTGGTGTACCATGCTGCGGAAAGGTGCTATGCCCGTTCCTGTGCAAACCAGGAAGAGGTCCCGGTCGATATGGTCCGGTAAAACAAAGACCCCCTGTGGCCCGCGCAAGTCCAGTTCCGAGCCCACCGTCACTTCCCGGAACAGGTATTCCGTGCCGGCCCCGCCTTCCAGGTGAACGATCACCAGCTCGATCACATTACTGCCATCGGGCCAGGAGGCGATCGAATAACTCCTCCAGCGCTTGTTGCGTTGCTCGTGGATGGGCAGGTCCAGGGTTACGAACTGCCCGGGCCTGAACTCAAAGCCCTCGGCATCCTGCACCTCGATCCAGAATCGTTTGGTCTGCGGGGTTTCGTCCTCGATACGGATCACCTTACCTTTTTTCCAGGGGGGAAGCATGCTGTGGATATTTACAGGAAGGTAACAAGATTCCTATTGCTTCACAAACTTCCTCACAAACTGCTGCTGGTAATCGGAGCTGGTTATACTGAGTACATAGGTGCCGCGCGAAAGCCTGCTGACATCAATGGTTCCGTTTTCATACCCGCTCTCCCTGCGGTATACCAGCTGACCGTTGAGGTTGTGGACCATCACCACCAGCCGCTTTACTTCAAACATGTTCCCGATCCGGTAGTTCAGGTCGGTGGAGGCTATTCCCGGCCAGCTGTATTGGATGAAATTTTTGTCGTTCCGCACGGGGTCATCAACCCCGGTATTGGTATTGGGAAGGAAATTGGCCTGCGCAATTTTCGTATAATACATACCGTTACCGTGAGTACCCACCAGCAGGGTATTGTCCTGCGGGCGGTAGCCAAGGGAATTCACCACCGCATAATTGAGCACGTTGCCTCCTTCGCGTTTCCAGTTGATGGACTTGCTGGCATCCAGGGTGTCCTTGACCCCCAGCGTGCTGTAGAGTCCCACAGAAGTACCTACATAATAATCGGTATACGCTTTCCCGGTTCCGTCTTTTCGCGCCACAATGGCCGCGCTCCGGATGGATGGCAGGGTCAGGTTGCCCTCTATCAACCGCCAGCTGGGTGTAGCGCTCTTGGCATTGTTGGTCCACCAGATATTGAAACTGGTCTGTTCGCCGCTGCCGGTGGTAACGGTATAGTTGGAATAGACCACCATGATCTCGTCGTCGTTATTGGGGTTTACCGCTATATCGGCCACATTCAGAAAGGTGCCGGCATCCTGGATCCAGGTATTGATCTGGGGTGGGGTAATGTCAACGGGGGTGGCGGAAGCTGCTGCATTCCGCGGGTCGTTGAGCCGGAACACCTTGCCCTTGGTGGTGCCCAGGTACATCACATGGCTGTTGAGGTAGGGACCTCTGCTCAGCTCAATGGTGCGAATGCTGATATCATCGCCATCGGGGTTGGTGGGGTTCACGCTGTTGCCTACTCCCGTCAGCTCGGTCCAGCCCGTGGTGGGCGTAGCCGTTTGTGCATTGGTGGTGCGGAACAGCCGGTTATAGTTCACATAATAAAGGTCGGTGGGGTTATCGTTATCGATGCCGAAATAGGTAACGAAATCGCCAAAGCCGCCCGCCTCATTTTCGGTGAGGCCATTGGGGGTGATATCCACCGCATCGTTGGGCACCGAGCGGATCAGCGTACCCAACTGCGAGGTGATGTAAAAGGTGAAGTCGCTCCCCGAATTCAGCTTGGCAATGGCCGTTGCACCCCCGTCGCCGAAACTGAGCCGGATCTGCTCGTTATCATCATTGACCCGGATGAAACAGGAATTGTCCTGCATGCCGCCGATGAAATTATCCTGGTAGTCGGTATTGCCGACCCGGTTGTGTTGCAGGTTCACGTGGTAATACTGCGTAGTCTGGTAGTTACTGATGGTGGTCCAGCTCACCGGCTCGGTGGCGGGACCGGTAGCCATGATATTGTCGGTCAGGTGCAGTCCGCCGTCCGTAGCACACAACACCCTGGAAGCGTTGGTAGGATCAAATACCAGGTTATGGATATCGGGGTGGTTTTCGGGGTATAATTCGATGGAAGCGCTGGTGGCGGTGCTGCCCCAGTACTGGTAGCCGCCGATCCAGCTGGTGGCGGCGGTGGTGGTGAAGCCGTTGGTGGAGCGGTAGAGGTTGGTGCCGCCCAGAAATACCACGTTGGGATTGTCGGGTTTCACGGCCACCAGCATATTATAGCCACCCTGCAGGGCTATCGGGTCGATGCCATCCCGCTGCAGGTTGAAATCCGGCATATTGGCCGACAGGTTAACATGGCTGTTATTGCTGAAGTCGAACTTGAAGAGGTCGGCTTCCGGTTTGGCGCCGGAGCCTTCGCCCGACAGGCCGTTCTCGTAAAAGGCATAGAGGATATTGTTGTTGGAAGGCGCCAGTGCCAACAATATCCTTTTGGATACGTCAGACACCGCCCCGCCGGAAGTGTAAGCGTTGCCCCTCCAGCCTGGGATGGAATCGGTATTGAGGGTCTGGCCGCCGGCAAAGCGGGTGAAGCTGCCGGTATTGCCCGTGGCGGAGTTCCATATACCGCGGAGTACCTGGTCAGGCAACCCGCCGTTAACGGCCAGGTATATGCGCCCGCTGTTACTGCAGATCACATCCATCTGGCCATTGTCGGCAGCCGAGGGGGAGGTGCCAATGAACACGGTGCTGAAGGTGGCGCCTTCGTCCGTGCTGCGGATCAGGCGGCGGTGGGCGGCAATGTATACATGCCCGTTCACCGGGTTCACCGCTATCTTGTGCACAATGTCGTAAGCGTCGTCAAAGCGCTCCAGGTCGCCGTTGAATGTATTGCTGACACGCTGCCAGGTGATGCCGTTGTCGGTGGATTTCAGCAGTCCGTAGCCGAAATAAAAGGCTCCCAGGGCCGAAGCCGAATTGCCGTAGGGCTCGCCGCCGCCGGCATACCAGATATTTTCTTTGCCTGCCCGCGGGTCCTGGGCCAGCGCTGTCAGGTTATGGATCTCGTTGGCAGGGGTCACCAGGGTCCAGGTGCTGCCGCCGTCAGCAGAGCGGAAAATACCGCCGCTGACCCCGCCGGCGATGATCACGCGGTTGCTGCCCGTACCGAAGCGCTTATCGAAGGCCACCGCCCGCGTGCGGCCACCGATATTACTGGGCCCCGCCGCGGTATAGCTGTTATCCGTAAAAGGAGACAGGAAGTCTTCCGTGGCCAGCTCCCGCCGTGGGATGCGGTAAGCCTGCGCCAGCTCGCGCTCGTGGATGTTTTTAGGGATCTTACCCGTGGCCCCGTCGCGGATCATGTTGAGTTCGTACTGCACCCGCTGGTCGTGGAACATGGCTTTGGCTTCCCGGCTTTTTTTGGGCTTCCTGCCTTTATACACCTGCAGGGGGGCTTTCTGGTGTTCAGGGTTTGCCAGGTCCTGGCTCTCCTGCCGGTTCATACCGGTATAAAACAGGTAACCACCAAAGGCCAGTACCAGGCAAATCAGGGCGTACGGCGTGTAAGCCGGAACTTTATTCATACGGGGCATATTGTATAGAAACGTAATAGGTGGGATACTGGTTGACCAAAATAAGAATATTTACTGATTGCTGTACCTTTGCGCTTCGCATGAACCTGGAACATTTACTGGAGCAGTACCTGAAAGACACCCGCCTTTTTCAGCTGGCGGACAGGATCACTTTGTCTCAACCCCAACACATTGTCCTGAAAAACCTGGCCGGAAGCGCACCCGAGTTCCTGGTCAACGCTGTTTTCAGGCATCCCGTCACCGAACAGCTGAACCATGTCATCATCCTCAATGATGCCGAAGAAGCGGCCTACTTCCACAATACCCTCGAAAACCTGTCGGGGGCGCTGGACCTCTTTTATTTTCCGTCCTCTTTCCGCAACAAAAAGAACTATCGCCTGCTCAACAGCAGCCATGTGATGCTGCGCACCGAAACCCTGACACGCCTCAGCGCGGGGGGTAACAAAAAACTGCTGGTTACCTACCCCGAGGCCCTATTCGAAAAACTGGTGCCCCCTGATACCCTCAGCGGCAATATCATCAGCATCAAGGTGAACGACGTGCTGGATACCGTTCGCCTCTTTGAACAACTGACCGATGCGGGTTTCCACCGGACCGACTTCGTGTACGAGCCCGGGCAGTTTGCCGTACGCGGGGGCATCGTGGACATCTACTCCTTCGGCAACGAAAAACCCTACCGCCTGGAACTCTTCGGCAACGACGTAGACTCCATCCGCCTCTTCGATCCCGAAACGCAGCTCAGCGAAAGAAAGTTGCTCCAGGTTAATATCATTCCCAACCTGCAGACGGAAATGCCCGACGCGGCCACCGTCTCTTTGTTTGACTTCTTTCCCGGCAATACCGTTGTATGGATGAACGACTGGCAGTTCGTAAAAGAGCGGCTGGAGATCCAGGAGGAAGACCTGCAGCTGTTCCTCGAACGCAACGAAGGGGTGGTGCACAAGGAAGAGGATGAGGAGGATAAGCTGTTCCGCAAGACCGTGACCCGTGAAGAGTTCATTACCGCTGCAGCACTGGAGAACATCCTGAAACAACACCATATCATCGAGCTGGAGGGCCACCACAGTTTCCCCGGCGCCGCTTCCTGGGAGATCAGCTTCCACACCAAACCGCAGCCGGCCTTCAACCGCCAGTTTGAACTGCTGATCAAAGACCTGCAGCAGTGGGCGAAGAAAGGCTTCGGCTTGTACCTGTTCGCCGACAATGCCAAACAGCTGGAGCGGCTGCACAGCATTTTCGCCGACCTGAAGGCCGAGATACAATTCACCCCCATCGCCACCGCCATCCACGGCGGCTTCATAGACGAGGACCTGAAGCTGGTTTGTTATACCGACCACCAGATCTTCCAGCGCTACCATAAATACAAGGTTAAACAGGCATACAACAAGAACAAGGCACTGACCCTGCGCACCCTGCGCGAGCTGCAGCCGGGCGACTTCGTTTCGCATATTGATCACGGTGTGGGCGTGTACAGCGGGCTGCAGAAGCTGGACGTGAACGGCAAGCTGCAGGAGGCCGTCCGCATTATCTATAAGGACAGTGATATCCTGTATGTGAACATCAACAGCCTGCACAAGATCAGCAAGTACACCGGCAAGGAAGGCACGGTTCCCAAGGTCAACAAGCTGGGCAGTGATGCCTGGGCCAAACTGAAGGAGAAGACCAAGACCCGCGTGAAAGAGATCGCGTTCGACCTGATACAGCTCTACGCGCAACGTAAGGCCCAGACGGGCTTCCAGCATACCCCCGACAATTACCTGCAGACCGAACTGGAAGCCTCCTTCATTTACGAGGACACTCCCGACCAGAGCAAGGCCACTACCGATGTCAAAAAAGATATGGAGTCGCCCTCACCGATGGACCGCCTGGTGTGCGGCGACGTGGGCTTCGGCAAGACCGAGATCGCCGTACGCGCCGCTTTTAAGTCGGTCGTAGACGGCAAGCAGGCCGCGGTATTGGTTCCCACCACCATCCTGGCCTTCCAGCATTATAAGACCTTTTCGGAGCGGCTCAAGGATTTCCCTGTAACGGTGGACTATATCAACCGCTTCAAGAGCAGCAAGGAAAAGAAAGAGACCCTCAAAAAGCTGGAAGAAGGCAAGGTGGATATCATCATCGGAACCCACGGACTGCTGGGCAAGGAAGTGAAGTTTAAGGACCTGGGCATTCTCATCATCGATGAAGAGCAGAAGTTCGGCGTGGCACATAAGGAAAAGATCAAAACGCTTCGTACGAACGTGGACTGTCTCACCCTAACGGCTACACCTATCCCAAGGACCCTGCAGTTCAGTCTCATGGGTGCGCGCGACCTCAGCATCATCAATACGCCACCGCCCAACCGGCAGCCCATCCAGACCGAAGTGCAGGTGTATAACGAAGATTTTATCCGTGACGCCATCTATTACGAAACGGAAAGAGGGGGGCAGGTCTTCTTCATCCATAACCGGGTGAAGGGACTGGCGGAGATGGCCGCCATCATACAGAGTCACTGTCCGGACCTGAGTATCGGTTATGCACATGGGCAGATGGAAGGGCATGAACTGGAGGAGCGCATCCTGGATTTCATCGACAAGAGATACGATGTGCTGGTATGTACCAATATCGTGGAAAGCGGGGTAGACATTCCCAACGTGAACACCATCATTGTCAACAATGCACACCAGTTCGGGCTGAGTGACCTGCACCAGTTACGCGGGCGGGTGGGGCGCAGCAACAAGAAAGCCTTTTGTTACCTACTGGCGCCGCCCATGAGTGTGCTGCCGGCCGACAGCAAGAAGCGGCTGCAGACCCTGGAGCAGCACAGTGAGCTGGGCAGTGGTTTCCAGATCGCCATGCGCGACCTGGACATCCGTGGCGCGGGCAATATGCTGGGCGGTGAACAGAGCGGCTTCATGGCCGAGATCGGTTTCGAGATGTACCAGAAGATCCTGGATGAAGCCATCCGCGAGCTGAAGCGCACTTCCTTCCGCGAGCTTTTCAAGGAAGAGATCGCCAAACAGGAAGACTATGTTCAGGACTGCACCATTGATACCGACCTGGAGATCCTGATTCCCGACGAGTATGTGGAGAGCATCACGGAAAGGTTATCCCTCTACACGCGGCTCGACAACTGTGAATCGGAAGAAGAACTGCAGGACTTCCATACCGAGATGCAGGACCGCTTTGGACCCATTCCTCCCCAGGTAGACGACCTCTTTGATACGGTGCGGGTGCGGCGGCTGGCGGTGGACCTGGGTTTTGAAAAGCTGTTGCTGCGCGACCAGGTGATGAAATGTTTCTTCGTGAACAAACACGATTCACCCTACTTTGAATCGCAGCTGTTCCAGGACATATTATCCTACCTGCAAACGCATACCAATAAGGCGCGGCTGAAGCAGACGGGAAAAAATTTCCTGCTGGTGGTGGACGAGATGAAGGGCATGGCGGCGATCCTGGAATTTTTGCAGCGCATGCATGCTCAGGTCATTAAGAAAGATACGGCGGGGGTGACGGCCGGGTAGCCAGGCGGTCAGCGTAGTTTCGCGGTCAGCGTAGTTTCGCGGTCAGCGCAGTTTTTTCTCCATCACATAATGGGGGATGGTCACTTCGGTGAATTCGTCGCCCTGCACCTGGTAACCCATGTGTTCGTAAAAGCCGATGGCGGTTTTACGGGCGTGCATGGTGAGCCTTCGGAAACCGCGGTCGCGCGCAATGTTCTCCGCAAAATTCATGAGAGCCCGCCCGATACCCTTTCCCTGCAGGCTGTTACTGACAGCCATCTGCCGGAGGCGGGCGGTGCCCGGCGCTTCCTTAACCAGCATACAGCAGCCCAGCATTTTTTCATCTTCGAAGGCGCCGATCAGGATCTCGTCCTTTTCTTTTTCCAGTTCTTCGGGCGTAAAGCTCAGTCCCAGCGGCTTGCGCAGGATATCCAGGCGTAATTGAACCATCTGGTTGTATTCCGGTGTGCCGTGATCAATGAGTTTTAATGCCATCAGGGATGTTTTGGTTGTTAAGGACGGTTGCTAAGGACGCCTAAATTACAAAAATCATTCGCACTGCAATCGGACGCCGGCAACTTTACTTACAATTGTTAGCGGGCGGCGATGTGTTTCCACGGCGACGGTGCCATTTTTTCCTTAGGACGCGGCGGCATTGCCGGTTCCCCAAAACGGGCAATTGGAGCGGGTTGAATTAAAAAAAGCACCAAAAATTGTTATTTACCCAAAAAGTATATTTTTGCAGCCGTAACTAAACTTTACTACAATGTCAGACATCGCAACAAGAGTTAAAAAGATCATTGTTGACAAATTAGGAGTAGACGAAGCAGAAGTGACCAACGAAGCTTCTTTCACCAATGACCTGGGAGCTGACTCTCTGGATACAGTTGAACTGATCATGGAATTCGAAAAGGAGTTCAATATCTCTATTCCGGATGAGCAGGCTGAAACCATCACCACTGTTGGCCAGGCTGTATCTTATTTAGAAGAGCACGCTAAGTAAACGGGGCACCGTTTCAGGCATATTCAATCCGCCTTTCGAAAGCATTTTTGCCTTAGAAGGCGGATTTATCACATTTAAAATCCGGCAATCTACATGGAACTTAAAAGAGTTGTAGTTACAGGGATGGGGGCGCTGACGCCCGTGGGCAATACCGTCGATGAATATTGGAAGGGATTGGTGAACGGGGTACCCGGTGCGGTTCCCATCACTTTATTTGATGCTTCCAAGTTCAAGACGCGCTTCGCCTGCGAGGTCAAGGACTTTGACCCCACCCGGTACATCGACAAGAAGGAAGCCCGCAAGATGGACCGCTTTGCGCAGTTTGCGCTGGTGGCTTCCGACGAGGCCCTTGCAGCTGCCGGACTCAATAAGGACAATATCAATCCCGACCGCGTTGGCGTGGTTTGGGGAAGCGGAATCGGCGGGCTCATCACCTTCCAGAACGAGGTGATGGAATTTGCCAAAGGCGATGGTACCCCGCGTTTCAATCCTTTCTTCATTCCCAAGATGATCCTGGATATTGCGGCGGGACTGATCTCCATGCGGCACAACCTGCGGGGGCCCAACTTCGCGGTGGTGAGCGCCTGTGCCAGTTCCACCAATGCCATCATCGAGGCCGTTAACCTGATCCGCCTGGGCAAGGCCGATATCATCGTGAGCGGTGGTTCCGAGGCGGTGATCAGCGAAGCTGGCGTCGGCGGGTTCAATGCCATGAAGGCGATGAGCGAGCGCAACGACGACCCCGCCAGCGCCAGTCGCCCCTACGACAAGGACCGCGATGGGTTTGTGATGGGCGAAGCTGCCGGTGCCCTGGTACTGGAATCGCTGGAGCACGCGCAGGCCCGCGGTGCCCGTATCATCTGCGAAATTGCCGGCGGCGGTGCCACTGCCGATGCCCACCACATCACTGCTCCGCATCCGGAGGGACTGGGTGCGCGCAACGTGATGCTGGCTGCGTTGGCGGATGCCGGTATGCAGCCCTCCGACATCGATTACATCAATACCCACGGCACATCTACCCCCCTGGGTGATATCGCTGAAGTGAAAGCCATCCTGGATGTGTTTGGCGAGCACGCTTACAACCTGAACATCTCGGCAACCAAGTCCATGACCGGTCACTGCCTCGGTGCCGCCGGGGTGATTGAGGCCATCGCTTCCATCCAGGCCGTGGTGCACGACACCGTTCCGCCCACCATCAACCATTTCACCGATGACCCAGACCTGGACCCACGGCTGAACTTCACCTTCAACCAGGCGCAGCAGCGACCGGTGCGGGCGGCTTTGAGCAATACCTTCGGGTTCGGCGGCCACAATGCCTGTGTGATCGTGAAGAAATTTCAGGGTTGATGACGGTATTTGATGGCAATCGCTTAACTTGAAAATGGTATAATCAACCAATCATCCTGTGGGTCTATTTGACAGCATTCTACGAGGTTCCCCCGAAACGGCCGCATTCAAGAAGCAATTGAAGAATGTGCTGGGATTTGCTCCCGGTAAAACAGAGTTATACAAGACCGCCCTGACCCACCGCTCCGTGCGCGACGGCGCCGCCGATAACAACGAGCGGCTGGAATACCTGGGTGATGCCATCCTCAGCGCCATCGTCGCCGATTTCCTTTTCAAGAAATATCCCTACCGCGAGGAAGGTTTCCTCACCGAAATGCGTTCCAAGATGGTGAACCGCGTGACCCTTAACGATGTGGCCATCAAAATGGGTCTCAAAAAGATCGTTTATTTCAACAAGTTCGATAACAGCCTGAAGGCCAGCCAGATCTTCGGCAATACCCTGGAAGCGGTGGTCGGGGCGGTGTACCTCGACAAAGGCTTTAAGAAGACCCGTACCTGGGTGCTGGAGCGCATCATCCTGCCCTATATGTTCATGGACGACCTGGAGATTCTGGAGATCAACCACAAGAACAAGCTCTACGGCTGGGCCAACAAGAACGGCAAGAACCTGGAGTTCGAGACCCTGGAGGAGAAATTTGAAGGGGGGCGCAGACTCTTTACGATCGGCGCCGTGGTGGATGGACAACTGGTGGCCCAGGGCAAGGCCTATAATAAAAAGGACGCCAGCCAGGTGGCTGCCCAGATGGCGGTAGAGAAGCTGGGACTGAATAAGGAGGAGTCCTGAGGGGGGAGGGTTGCGGTTTCGGGTGCGGATTTTCGCTTACAGGTCAGCGGCCGAGGTTTTCCCGCTCCTGGCAAAGCTCCATCAGCACGCCCCCAGTGCCTTTCGGGTGCAGGAAACAGACCAGCTTGTTATCCGCGCCGTCTTTGGGTTGTTCGTTCAGCAGGATGAACCCTTCCTGTTGCAGCCGGATCATTTCTTTTTGGATGTCTGCCACGTCGTAGGCGATGTGGTGGATGCCTTCCCCTTTTTTCTCGATGAATTTGGCGATGACCCCTTCGGGGTGCGTGCTTTCCAGCAGTTCGATCTTGTTGGGGCCCGCTGCGAAGAAGGCGGTCCGCACGTTTTCAGAAGGCACTTCCTCTGTTTTGTAACAGGGGGTGTTCAGCAGCTTTTCGTAGAGCGGGATGGCCTGCTCCAGGCTCCGGACCGCAATGCCGATATGTTCAATTTTGAGCATGGGTAAAGATAGGTGGTTTAGGTGGGGTTTAGGTGTCTGACACGTGTTCGAGGGGTGTCCGAACATGATGCGAACATATGTCCGGACGTGTTTCGGATTGACGTACTTAGCTTTAAAAGAACAGGCTCCATTTGATACGGGCAAAAAACGGGGTGCCGGGGGTGTAGTGAATCTCGGAAACCGGTTGAGTTTCACCTGCCAGGCGCGTTTCCGTATCAAATTGTGCTTCCCGCCAGTCTACATCAAAAAGATTCTCCACCTGCAACCCTAGTTCCCAGCGTGGGCGGGTAAAGTTGATCAACAAATCGTTCACCAGGTAACCCTCCGCTTGCACGCTGTTGTCATCATTAGCGGGGCGGTCTTTCATGTACCGGAGGCGCCAGTTAAGGCTCAGGCACGATAAGGGTTGCAGGGATAATCCGCCCGTTGCCGTAAGTGAGGGTGCCAGGGGTACCCGATCCTTACCTTTTTCGGCATCCAGCGACCGGGCATGGG
>CBFGLD010000067.1:0-12808 GCA_965649495.1 uncultured Flavihumibacter sp.
GCGTAGTAGTCAGCGTTAGGTCCAGTTGCCGCGTGATGCCTTCAAACAAGGGTGTTCCCTTTCCCAGGGCTACCGGGTCGATCATCACCTGGTATTCATCGATAAGTGCCGCATCCGTCAGTTGCCGGATGATGCTGCCGCTGCCCAGTATCGTCAGGTCCTTACCCGCGCTGGCTTTCAGCGCCCGCACCGCCCCGGTCATATCCTCCCCGATGATGCGGGTATTGTTCCAGTCCGCCTGCTGCAGGGTCCTGGAGAATACGATCTTTTCGCTTGCATTCATGCCCCTGGCCACTTCCGGCATCGACTGTATTGCCATAGCGGTAGGCCAGAAGGATGCCATCAGCTCGTAAGTGACCCTGCCGAACAGCAGCGTGCTGCCCGAATTGGCGCCTTCCTCGCTGTAACGGCCTTCCTCTTCCCCATGTTTGTGCCAGCCGATATCATTGGCCGGACCTTTGTAAAAACCATTGAGCGTGGTGAATACAAATGCACTGAGTTTTCGCATAACAGCTTTTTTTGACAGTGTTTAAAGCTACGATGCCTCCTGAAATATTGTACCTTCCGGCATGACTTACCTGGAACAATTTATTGCTAATAAACTGGTGGCCATCATCCGGGGATTACCCGAAGTGCACCTATTGCCCGTTGCCAAAACCCTGGTGGAAGGCGGAATCCGCTCGCTGGAGATCACCCTCAATACGCCCGGGGCCCTGGGCATGATCCGGACCCTGCGGGAGGAACTCGGCGACCGGCTGCTGGTAGGTGCGGGCACCGTTTTGGATGTCAACGGCCTGCAGGCCGCCGTTAAGGCGGGTGCGCAATTCATTATCTCTCCCCACCTGGAGCCGCAGGTGGTTCACGCCGCCAAAGTGCAGGGGGTCATCAGCATTCCCGGTGCTTATACCCCCACCGAAATCGTTCATGCTTATGCCGCAGGCGCCGATATCGTGAAACTCTTTCCCGCTTCTATCGGTCCCGGCTACCTGAAAGATGTACGGGCGCCGCTGCCGCATATCCCCCTGATGCCCACCGGCGGCATTCATGAGGGCAACCTGGAAGCGTTCTTCCATGCCGGCGCTACGGCCTGCGGCATCGGCAGCGCCCTGGTAGATGCCCGCCAGGAAAGCAGTCCCGATGCACTGGCCCGCTTACTCCACAAGACCCGCCAATTGGTTGCTGCCATCCCCCATACCTCCTTGTCATGAAGATCCAAAGCTTTGAATTATTCCAGGTGCCGCCGCGGTGGCTGTTCCTGAAGATCGTTACCGACGATGGCATCACCGGCTGGGGCGAACCCGTCATTGAAGGGAAAGCGGCTACCGTTAAAGCCGCCGTGGAAGAGCTGATGCAGCAGCTGCTGGGAAAGGACCCGCAGCGTATCGAAGATCATTGGAACCTGCTCTACCGTTCCGGATTTTACCGCGGCGGACCTATTCTGATGAGCGCCATCGCCGGCATCGACCAGGCTCTGTGGGATATCAAAGGCAAATTCTTTAACGCCCCGGTGTACCAGCTGCTGGGAGGTAAGTCCCGCGATGCCATCAAGGTCTATTCCTGGATCGGCGGCGACCGCCCCGCAGAGGTGGGCGATGCCGCCCGCGCCATGGTCAGCAAAGGATTCCAGGCCGTAAAGATGAACGCCACCGAAGAGCTGCAGATCATCGATTCTTATGATAAGATCGATGCCGCCATCGCCCGCATTGCAGCAGTCAGGGAAGCGGTGGGACCGGCAGTGGGCATCGGCATCGATTTTCACGGCAGGGTGCATAAACCCATGGCTAAATTGCTGGCTAAGGAACTGGAATACTACCGCCCCATGTTCATTGAAGAGCCGGTACTGCCCGAGAATAATGAAGCCCTGCGCGAGATCGCCCGCCACGTGGCCATACCCATCGCTACCGGGGAACGCATGTTCTCAAGGTGGGACTATAAAAAACTGCTGTCAGACGGTTATGTGGATATCATCCAGCCCGACCTCTCCCATGCCGGTGGCATCACCGAATGCAAAAAGATCTTTTCGATGGCAGAGGCCTACGATGTTGCCGTGGCACCGCACTGCCCGCTGGGTCCGATAGCCCTGGCCGCCTGCCTGCAGGTAGATGCCTGCTCGTACAATGCTTTTATCCAGGAACAAAGCCTGGGCATCCACTATAACCAGGGCAATGACCTGCTCGATTACCTGGCCGATCCTTCCGTGTTCCGCTACGAGGACGGGTATGTGGCCATTCCCGGCGGGCCCGGACTGGGTATCAACATCAACGAAGATAAAGTCAAAGAGATGGCTGCCCGCGGGCATGACTGGAAAAACCCCGTCTGGCGCCACCGCGACGGCAGTATTGCAGAATGGTAAATCACAATAGCATGCACGAAAATTTTCTAAGCTGCGACTGGGGCACCAGCTCTTTTCGGTTGCGGCTGGCCGTCAGGTCTTCCGGGAAGGTGCTGGCATCGGTGGAAAATCAACAGGGGATAGCCGCTACCTGGGAGAAATGGAAACAAACCGGTGGCCAGGATCCCACAGCACGGCAGGAGTTTTACTGGAACATCATCAGCAATGGTATCCGGGAGCTGGAAAGGGTGCAGGATACATCCCTGGAAGGCCTGCCACTGCTGATCTCCGGCATGGCATCCGCTGATATCGGCATTACACCAAAGCCTTACCGGAAACTGCCGGCTAAGGCCGACGGCAGCGATCTGCAGCAATACCAGTTTGTGGCTCCCGACGGATCGCAGCGGTTGTGCATCCTGGTTAGCGGGGCCTGCACGGAAAATGACGTCATGCGGGGCGAAGAGATCCAGGTGGTGGGAGCCTTTACCGGCACGGGAAACCAGGATGGCATTTACCTGTTGCCGGGTACGCATTCCAAGCACATTCTGGTGCAACAGGGTAATATAACCGATATCCGTACTTTCATGACCGGTGAGGTTTTTGAACTTTTGGCGCAACGATCCATCCTGTCCGGATCCGTGCTGCAGGATCCCGTTATTGATTTTGAATCGGTACGGCCCGCCTTCCTGCAAGGGGTGCAGGCTGCCGCGCAGCAGGACCTCCTGCATGCGATCTTCCTGGTACGGACCAACAGCCTGTTCCATAAGCTGGTCGCCTCCGAAAATTACTATTACCTAAGTGGAATACTGGTAGGGTCAGAGCTGAAAGGGCTGCATCATGCAAAAGCAATGCCCGTGGTCCTGGTCAGCAGTGCTGCCCTGCGTCCCCTCTACGAAACTGCCCTGGAAGCACTCTTTCCACAGCGCTCACATTCATGGATGAACGTAGATTCAGCCCTTATCCTGGGCCATTGCAGCGCCCTCAGCCGCTGGTGGGATAGCTGGGAAGGGGGGGCTGGTACAAAGATTGATAAGACAAGTTGAGTCTTATTTTATCTAATTCAAAAATGAACCCATGAAGAAATTTCTATTGGGATGTACCATCCTGCTGGTACATCAGGGCTTCTCACAGAAGATCGTGAAGGAGCACTACACCGTGAGCGGGGGTCTGCTTGGTGCAGCCAACTTTGCAAAACTTCGCGTTACCGACAACGACAACCTGGATTATAGTACCAAGTTCGGATACGGAGCAGGCGTATGGTTAAATATCCCCCTCGGAAAAGTGGTTTCTTTAGAGCCACAGCTCATGTATAATTCCCTTCGGTATGAAACAGATGCCCCGGAAGCCTTCCTGAAAGAGGCTAATGTGGGTTACATTTCGGTACCCGTACTGGCCAAGTTTCACCTTGGCGACAAATTTGCCATCACCGCCGGACCGCAATTTGATTTCGTCACTTCCGTTGACGACGATAACGACATTTATGGAAAGGACGATGTGGAAAAAAGCAGCATTGCCATCAATGCCGGTTTCGAAGTATTCCCCCACGGCAGGGTCACACCTTTCGCCCGCTACATTCATGGGTTGAAGAATATGAATGCCTCCGGAAGTACGGCCACCCCGGGTGAATATTTCAACCAGAACATCCAGGTGGGACTCAAGCTTAAATTGTTTGGCAAACTGATCCCGGCCGACTCAGATGGTGATGGCGTTATCGATAAGAATGATGCCTGTCCCAATGAATTCGGATTTGAGCGGTACAAAGGATGTCCCATCCCCGATACCGATAAGGACAGCCTGAACGATGAAGTGGATAAATGTCCCACTGTACCAGGTGTTGCCCGCTATGAAGGATGTCCCATCCCCGATACCGATAAGGATGGTGTGAACGATGAAGAAGATGAATGTAAGGACGTGCCTGGTATCGCCAAGTACAAAGGTTGCCCCATCCCGGATAAGGATAACGACGGGGTAAACGATGAAGAAGACAAGTGTCCTGATGTGGCTGGCCTGGCCCGCTACCAGGGTTGTCCTCCACCGGACCGCGACAATGACGGCGTGAACGACGATGAAGACCGTTGCCCGGACCTGGCAGGCTCTTCTGAAAACGGCGGTTGTCCATTACTGGAAGCTTCCAAATTCAACGCAAGTGCCGTACAGTTTGTAACCGGTAGCGCAACGCTGACAGCAGCCGGTCGCAGGGAACTGGACAAGGCAGCGCGTATCCTGAAAGAGCAGTACCCGGAACTGAAAGTGGAGATCGCCGGTCATACCGATAACACCGGTAAGCCGGAGAACAACCAGAAACTCAGTGAGCGCAGGGCAGAATCCGTGAAAGCTTACCTGGTGAAAAAAGGAGTAAGCGCAGACAGGTTAACAGCAGTAGGTTTTGGCGCAGACCAGCCAGTAGCTGATAACGGTACCGCAGCAGGACGTACACAGAACCGCAGGGTAGAATTCAAGGTTAGCCAGTAAGGATTCCAGCAATAGAACAATTGCGTTATTATAACGCATATTAAAAAAAGGGTTACGGGTTCGTAACCCTTTTTTGTATGCAATATTTCGGTAATGGGTAAGGGATTCTGGTAATAGTACAAGTAAATGTTTAAGAAAAGGTGGTAAAAATCATTAAAACGTTAAATTTTAATTAAGGACTAGATAATTCCACTATCATATTAATGTATACTTGTAGATAAGGTTCTGCTGAGATGTACATATTCAGCTCATTCATTTAAACCAAACTAACACACATGACAAGACATTTGATGATGCTTGTTGCGGCAATTTTTTTGTGCGCAATAAGCATTGCACAAACCACTGTTATCACTGGTAAAGTGCTGGATGCTGGTGGCAAACCAATCCCCGCTGCCACGGTGCTACTGAAGGGCACAAAAACAGGAACAGCAACCGATGAAAATGGAAGCTTCTCCATTTCTGTTCCAGGCCCGGGTCAAACACTCGTTATTTCTGCATTAGGTTTTAAGGCAACAGAGCTGGCACTCGGTACCAACACTATGGTGTCGGTGAATATGGAAGATGATGCCAGCCTGCTCACGGATGTGATCGTAACCGGTGTTGCCGGCGCTACTTCCAAAAAGAAGATGACCGTTTCCGTTACCAAGGTGAATGCTGAACAGCTGAGCAATGTTCCCGCTACATCGCTTTCTTCCGCTCTTACCGGTAAGGTGGCCGGATTGAAGGCGGCTTCTTTTGGCGGGCAGCCTGGCCAGTCGCTCGACATCCTGTTGCGCGGCGACAACAACCTGCCCAGCGTGAGCTCCAGCCCGCTGATCCTCGTGGATGGGGTGATCCTGTCCGGTAGCCTGGCAGATATCAACTCCGATGATGTGGAGTCCATCGAAGTGGTGAAAGGAGCAGCAGCTTCCGCCCTCTACGGCTCCCGCGCGGGTAATGGGGTGATCTCCGTTATTACTAAAAGGGGAAAGGGCATCACCGCCAATAAGGTGGCCGTTACCGTTAGAAACGAGATCGGTTTCCAGAACCTGACCCACTACCTGGATGTGGCAGAATCGCATCCGTATAAGCTCGCAACCGACTGGGAAAGCGCTGCAGGAAAGTATACCAAGTATGATGGTGTTACCTATCCTTCCGATTATATGGGCGCTGGTTTCAGCACCGGTATTTCCGGTAACCGTAACCTGGATGCCGACCACTACATGGATAATCCATACGGGGTGAACAGGAACCAGCAGGAAGAGTTCTTCCGTACCGGTATGAACTATACCAATTTCGTTTCCGTGGCCAATCGTACCGAGAAAAATAATATCTACCTCTCTTTCGAAAACAACGGCCAGCAGGGTGTGGTTGCCCTCACCGATGGTTACAAGCGGCATAACTTCCGCATCAATATGGACCAGCAGGTGGCCTCCTGGCTCAAGCTGAGTGCCTCCAACCTTTTCATCAACCGGAAGGTGCAGTATCCCGGTGGTGGTGGTGGTCTGTTTTATGCCATCGCACGCCAGGAGAGGGATGTAAACCTGAACCAGGTTAACCCGGATGGACAACCGTATTACCTCCGTTCCAACCATTTTAACCAGGAAGCTACCAACCCCCTCTATCCGCTGTACAAGCAGCGCCGGAACGAAACCACCCGCAGGTGGTTAGGCAATTACTCGGCTAACCTAAGGTTTACCAAGTGGGCCAATATGGACCTCTCCCAGACCATTGAAGTGGAGAACTACCGCTACTCCAGTATCAACCCGAAAGATTACTGGGCGCAGTCCGGTGGTACAGCCTCTACCAACTTCATGTCTTACAACGATGGAGGTATGTCACAGACTACCAGCGAAAGCCTGACCAGGAACACACAGGCAACCCTGAACCTGTCTCATGACCTCGGCGACCTCTCCATCAAGAGTAAGCTCTCCTATGTCTACGAGAACAGGAACTAGGAATGCAACTATATCAGCGCTTCCAAATTCATCATCTCCGGTATCGAGAACTTTGAGAACTTCTCCGAGATCAACGATGCCAGCTCTTACGATGAAACCGAAAGGGCGCAAAACTATTTCGCTATCCTGGGCCTCGACTGGAGGGATAAGATCCTCTTCGATGGTATGTTCCGCTACGACGGTTCCTCCCTCTTTGGGGAAGACGCCCGCTGGAATCCCTACTACCGCGTTTCCGGTGCCTATCGTATCAGCCAGGATGTGACCATCCCCGGCATCGACGAATTGAAGATCCGTGCGGCTCATGGAACTGCGGGTATCCGTCCGGGTTTTGCCTGGCAGTATGAAACCTATAACCTGAACAATGGTAATACCGTTGCAGACCAGAAAGGTAACACCGCCCTCAAGCCTTCGCAGACTTCAGAAATGGAATTCGGCCTGAACGTTGACTTCCTGGGCAAATTCAATTTCGAAGCGGTATATGCCAAGTCCAGGACCACCGACCAGTTCATCAACGTTCCCCTGATCGCCTTCCTGAACGATGGTTTTACCAGCCAGTGGCAGAACGCGGGTGAAGTGGAGTCCAACACCCTGGAACTGACCCTCGGCGCTAACTGGATCACCAAGAAAGACTTCTCCTGGCGCTCCAACTTCGTGTTCTCTAAAGTGAATCAGAAGATCACCGAATTGCCTATCGCCCCTTACCTCTATTCGGATGGTAGTATGGGTGACCAGGCCTTGTTCTATATCAAGGAAGGTGAAGTGTACGGTTCCATGTATGGTTATAAGATGGTACGCACTCTCGCGGAAATGGAGCAACAGCTTCCCGCGGGTAAGTCCATCGGCGATTACGAAGTCAATAACGAAGGGTATGTGGTTCCTGCAGGCTCACAGGGAACTACAGCCGAAATTCCCATCCGCCTCAGGCAGAATGGTGCCGACTGGTATGGCAGGATCGGTAACGGTAACCCCGACTTCATCATGGGTATCACCAATACCCTCCAGTACAAAGGGTTTACCCTGTACTTCCTCCTTGACTGGAAGCAGGGTGGCGACGTATATAATGGTAAAGACCAGCGTCTTGCCTTCAACCTTACCAGCGAAAGAATGGATATGACCGGCGTTGCCGATGCGCAGAAGAAGGCTTACGACTACTGGTTCACGGGTATGTATGACCGCAATGATCCCAACGCTTACTGGGTGGAGGATGGCACTTATATGAAACTCCGCGAAGTATCACTGGGATACACCGTTCCCGCATCTGCCCTCAAAGGAATCCTGAAAGGCGCTATCAAGGGAGTGAATGCAAAAGTGGTGGGCAGGAACCTGCTGACCTTCACCGGTTACAATGGTTACGACCCCGAAGTGGGTAGCATCCGGATGCCTTATGATGGCATCTACATGAACCCCAACTACAGGAACCTGGCGTTTTCACTGTCCTTCGACTTCTGATGCAACAAAAATTTAAACATCAAATTATTCTGATATGAAACAATTTGGAAAAATACTAGCCTTCTCAGCCCTGGCTTTCTCGCTGGCGGCCTGTAGCAAGGACGTGCTGGATGTAGAGAATAACAATGATCCCGACTATAAAAAAGTATATGCGGTAGGTAAGGACGTTGAGAATGTGGCGAGCAGTTTGTACAATACCATCTACGGCGGTGAAAATGCCTATGGTGGGGTAAAAATGATGCTGGCAACCGCAGCCGATAACGTCTCCTGCTCCTGGGGTAATGCCGCCATGCGCGACATGAGCTGGGAGCCCAGGAACTCGGCCTGGAACAATGCCCCCTCGTATTCCAACAACGGGCATACCAAGCTGACCTTTGACCGGATGTACTCTGCCATCAACACCGCCTCTAATGTTATTAAAGCGATCAACGACGGGGTGGAAATTGGTGACGGTGGTGCCGATAACGACCGGACCCTGGCATTTGCCAAATTCGTACAGGGCGTAGGTTATGGAAACCTGGCGCTGGTGTTTGACCGCGGTTTCATCGTGGATGAAGACAATACCGTGGAGCCGGTGCTGGGAAGCGCCGTTGACTATAATCAGGTGGCAACCGCCGCCCTCGGTTACCTGGACGAAGCCATCAGCCTCAGCAGCGGTGATTTCACCATTCCTGCTGCCTGGCTGGGAAGCGATCACGACGTTCCCAGTGATGAGTTCCGCCAGATCTGTAATACCGCTGCCGCCCGTATCATGTCTTATGTTCCGCGCAATAAAGCCGAACTGGCTGCCGTGAACTGGGCTAAGGTGCAGCAATATGCCGATGCCGGCATTACTGCCGACTGGAATGTATTGATGGACAATTACATCAAGTGGTACGACGAAGCCGGCGATTACCTGACCTTCAACGGATGGGGCATTACCGACATGTATGTGGTGCACCTGATGGACGACACCCAGCCCCAGCATTGGGACGACCGCCCTGATTTTCCCTATCCTCCTAAATCCACCGACCCCGATGATGAGCGCCTGCTGACCGACTTCCAGTATGTTCCCTCCAACTGGTTCCAGGCAGCCAGGGGTTATTACCATTTCTCCAACTATCGCATGAGCCGCTACGATGCCTTGTATGTAAATGCAGACGACAACAAAGCGGTGGTGATGGCTTCCGAGAACGACATGCTGCGTGCCGAAGCCCGCGCCTACCAGGGCGACCTGGCCGGTGCCGCTGCCATCATCAATGCCGGTACCCGCAAAACCCGCGGTAAAATGGATGATGTGGCTGCCAGCCTGGAAGACATCATCCAGGCCATCCACCACGAACGCCACGTAGAGATGTATACCACGGGTATGGGCCTCCAGTTCTATGAAATGAGAAAGCTGGACCTGCTGCAGAAAGGCACCCCGCTGCACCTGCCCCTTCCTGCTAAAACACTGGAAACATTTGGAGAACCACTTCCGTTCTACACGTTTGGAACCGAAGCCGAAGCCGATGGCACCGGAACGTCCAACGGCGGATGGAGATAATCCTCACTTTATAATAAACAACCCACAAACCGGCTCATTATTGAGCCGGTTTTTTTTTACCCCTGTCACATAAAGAGGCAGCTCTGTATAAAATGCATTGTTGGCAACATGCCTTGCATGATGCCAATAAAAAAGGGTTCCGGCACTTGCATGCCGAAACCCTTTCCGGTTTTGTGGGCCCTGTTGGGCTCGAACCAACGACCCTCTGATTATGAGTCAGATGCTCTAACCGGCTGAGCTAAGGGCCCTTCCTCTTTCGAGGGGCCGGAAAACAAGTTCCCCGGCGGGGTGCAAAAATATAAAAAGCTCGCTTAACTGGAGCAGTTGCTAAAAAAATAATGGGCGGTTAAACATTATTGGTACTTTTATGCCCAATCCCAACGCATTATTAACCTCCGATTGCTGTCATGATCGCACCCGCAAGAATACAATACCTGCAGGACCGCATTGCGCGCTTTGACGACCAGTCGGCATACCGGGAACTTTTCCAGGCCTTCTTTCCACCCCTCCTCAAGTTTGCCATGGGCTTCACCCGCGCCAAACAACCCGCGGAAGAGATCGTGTCCGACGTGTTTATAACGATCTGGGAAAAAAGGAAACGCCTCGAAAACGTCAGCAGCCTCAAACTCTACCTCTTCACCGCTACCCGCAATACCGCCTTCAACTACCTCAGCCGCCAGCAAAAAGTGCTGACCACCGACCTTTCCGAGCTGCCGGTAGACATCGAGACCCTCCAGCTGGACCCCGAAAGGATCCTCATCACTGCCGAAATGCGCAAAAAAGTGCAGGAAGCCATCCTGAAACTGCCGCCCCGCTGCAAGCTGATCTTTAAACTGGTACGCGAAGACGAACTCAAGTACCGCGAAGTAGCCGAACTGCTCCAATTATCCATTAAAACCGTGGAAGCCCAGATGGCCATCGCCCTCAAAAAGATCGGGCAGGCCATCCGCTTTGATATCAATAAGGCCCTGCCCGCTCCCTCGAACCGGCCCTGAAAAATATTTTTAAGATTCCTTTAAGGGTAAGCACCCCTGTTGGGTGTCTTTATCTGTTACAACGCAGACCTGCACATGAATAACGACCGGCTTTGGGAATTAATGGCTAAAAAGCTATCGGGGGAAGCCTCGGTACAGGAAGCTGCCGAGCTGGAAGACTTGTTGCGGCAACACCCGGAATACCACTATCCCCTGCAAACCATCTCGGATCTCTGGTTCCAGGGCGGATCCGCTCCCGAAGACACCAATGCCGCCTACGACCGGCACCTGGCCCGGATGCAGGAAGCCGGTATTGATTTTGATAATACCAACCAGGAGGAATACGAGGACCCTTTCCCGCAGGAAAAGCCTTCCTTTTTCAGGAGGCCGGTGGCCTGGCTGGCCATCCTGCTGGTGCTGGCCGGCTCCGGACTGGTTTATTATTTAAATGGTACCTTCAAAAGCAGCCAGCAGGAACTGGCGGTTGTCAATAGTGAGATAAGTACCCGCAACGGCTCCCGTTCCAAACTCATGCTGCCCGATGGTACCCAGGTATGGCTCAATTCCGGCTCCAGCATCACCTATGGAAAAGAGTACGGGCAATCCGTCCGCGAAGTGAACCTGGTAGGAGAGGCCTATTTTGATGTAGTGAAGAACCCCGAAAAGCCTTTCCTGATTCATGCCCATAATATCGATATCAAAGTACTGGGCACCGCATTTAACGTAAAGTCTTATCCTGGCGAAAAATCTACCGAGACCAGCCTCATCCGGGGCAGCATCGAAGTCAGCATTAAAAACCGTCCCACCGAAAAGATCATCCTCAAGCCGCGGGAAAAACTGGTAGTGAAAGATGAAGAAGGGGAAACCGCCCGGAAAATAAACCCGGCACAGGTGGCCCGTAAAAAGGATCCGAAGATCGCCATCGGTGAGATCCGGTACGCTTCCATCGACAGCACCGTCATTGAAACATCCTGGATGGAACACCGCCTGATCTTTGAAAATGAATCCCTCCGGGAGATCGCGCGCAGCATGGAGCGGTGGTATAATGTAAAGATTCTCTTCCGGGACGAAGAGGTGGCGGACTGGCGGTTCAAGGCCGATTTCACCCAGGAGACCCTCGATGAAGCACTCCGGGCCCTCTCCATCTCGACCCGCTTTCGCTATAAAATTGTAAAAGACACGGTAACAATTTCTAAATAACCTCCCCAAAAACTGAAAAAAACGACTGCCATGACCAACGACTCAACGTAAAAGAAAGCGGGAAATGCGCCAACATCTCCCGCCGGGAAAACCAGGGACCTATTCAACATCTGCAAGTTGATGAACCATTTAGTTAACCCTAATTGCTCAAAATATGAAAAAATTCGCTGACGGGGATGCAAATCTCACGCACCCCCTTTTGCAAAAGTTCGCCCGAATTATGAAGCTAACCGCACTCTTAATGCTGTTCTTTGCCATGCAGGTGTCTGCGGGGGTGTATTCCCAGACAAAGGTCAGCCTCAGACTGGACGGAGTGAATATGAAAAAAGCTCTTTCCGCCATAGAGAAAAAATCCAGCTACCGCTTCCTCTACAACCAGGCCCTGCTGAATGAGGATGCCCGTTTTGCGCTTACCGCCAATAACGAGGAAGTGGTTTCCGTCCTGGATAAGTTAATGGAAAACACCCCGCTGGGATACGAGATCCTGGATAATTACCTGGTGGTAATTAAATACAAGGGCGTGGTACTGCAGCAGGCCCGGATCACGGGTAAGATCGTGGATGGAACCGGTGCTCCCATACCCGGCGCCTCCATCAAGGTGAAAGGCAGCAATGCCGGCACCTCTGCCGACGCGGAAGGTAACTTCGAATTGACCGTTCCCGCCAATGCCACCCTCGTGATCAGCTCCATCGGTTTTGAAGACCAGGAAGTGGTGGTGGGCGACCGCACCATCCTCAGCATCACTATGAAAGAGTCCACCAAGATCCAGGACGAAGTGGTGATGATCGGTTATGGTACCCAAAAGAAAAGGGACTTAACAGGTGCTGTATCCACGGTCAACACAGAACGATTAAAAAATGAAAACCCGACTTCATTACAGGACATTATGCGTTCCAATGTACCGGGGCTGGCCGTTCCT
>CBFGLD010000068.1:0-12739 GCA_965649495.1 uncultured Flavihumibacter sp.
TCCTCTTCCCGCTCAAACCTGAAATCCGGATCGGTAGAAAAAACAATACCGTCCCTGTCTGAAGTTTTTTTTCTGGACATTAATTTGTTTATAGTTCCAAAAATACGGATTTGACTGTAGTGGAATTATTGCTGCTCTTCCGCATGTAATTGGGGTACAGCCTCGCACAGCAATTGCAGGATGAAATTCTCAGACTTTTTCTCAGATCCTACCAAATCGCTCAGCATGATCTTATCCAGTATTTTGTCAATATGATATTGCAATAACCTCCACAAAGACCGGCTGCTGCAATCGGTGGAATTGGTGCAGAACTTCAGCAACCCGGAATGCAATCCACAGTAGTTTTCATCAAAGAGACTTCCACCCAGTGCTTGTATGACCTCCCGCATGTTGATACTGCTGGCAGGCTTCGCCAGGAAATACCCGCCTTTCTTGCCAGGCGTACTGTTTATAAATCCTTCCTGCCGCAACAAACGGGTCAGCTTAGCCACATAATTACTGCTCAGGCCTTCCGCCTGGCTCAGCTGCATGATGGTCATCCCATCCGGCTCCTGTCCCGATGCGATCCTTATCAGGATCCGAAGTCCATATTCTTCCTGTGCTGTAATCTTCATTTTGAAAACTTTACCCGGTTACATAAATCCGAGTTCCAGCCTCGCGGCTTCCGACATCATACTTTTGTCCCATGGCGGATTCCAGGTCACGGAAACATACACATCATTCACCCCCTCTATCTCCCGGACACGCTGGTCTACCTCAACAGGAATACTTTGGGCAGCCGGACAACTCGGCGCTGTCAATGTCATCACGATCTGTACATTATTGATCGGTAAAATCTCTACCTCGTAAATTAGTCCCAGCTCATAGATACTCACCGGTATCTCCGGATCATAAATCGTCTGGAGAACCTCAATTACTTTTTCTTTCAACACTTCATTATTCATGAGCCAGTCGTGTTTTCTTTTACTTTAAATGCCATGGCGTAATTTTTCA
Organism: uncultured Flavihumibacter sp.; assembly: GCA_965649495.1. Taxonomy (GTDB): domain Bacteria; phylum Bacteroidota; class Bacteroidia; order Chitinophagales; family Chitinophagaceae; genus Flavihumibacter. The sequence goes on from CBFGLD010000068.1 coordinate 994, forward strand.
TCTGCTTTACCATGGCTAATAATCCATTTGACCGGGTCTGCGCCAGGTGAGTGGTCATGCCGATCTGAGAAATAAATCCCAATTGCGCTTCCAGGATCGCATCCGCCGGCTGCCCGCTCAATACCCGGATCAGCATGCTGATCAGGCCTTTCACGATCACCGAATCACTATCCGCCTTATAATATACCCTGCCTTCCCGATGCTCCCCCACCAGCCAAACCGTACTTTGGCAACCGCGAACCCTGTTCTCATCTTTCTTATACACTTCCTCTAATGCTGGCAGCTTCTTGCCAAGGTCAATGATGTATTCGTACTTTTCATCCCAGCTGTCAAAAAGACTGAACTCTTCCACGATCTCTTCTTCTATTGCAGCGATATTTTTTTCTACCATATCCATTTTTTAATGGGTCAGGATAATTTCCGGATAGCTTGTTCCAGGGCTTCCGCCAGGATGTCAATTTCCTCCAGCGTATTATAGACCGCAAACGATGCCCGAATGGTTCCCGGTATGCCAAAACGTTGCATCAGGGGCTGGGTACAATGATGCCCCGTGCGCACAGCAATGCCCTTGTTATCCAGCAATATGCCAATGTCCTGCGGATGTATGCCATCCACCACAAAGGATACCACACTGATCTTTTCCTTTGCCTGCCCAATGATCCTCAAACCGGGAAATGATCCGAGTTTTTCCGTGGCATAAGCCAGCAAACGATTCTCATGAGCCGCAATATTGTCTTTACCCACATGCTCTATAAAATGAATGGCATCCTTAAGTGCAATAGTATCGGCAATATTCGGAGTGCCGGCCTCGAACTTATAGGGCAGGTCATTGTAAGTGGTGCCGGCAAAACTTACCTCACGGATCATTTCACCCCCGCCATGAAAAGGCGGCATGCTTTCCAGGATATCCTTTTTTCCGTACAAAACACCAATGCCTGTTGGACCATATATCTTATGCCCCGAAAACGCAAAGAAATCCGCTCCCATCTCCTGAACATTAATGGGCAGGTGAGCTGTCGACTGCGCACCATCCACAAATACTTTGGCTCCCCTGCCATGTGCCACCTCAATGATCCGGTTGATGGGATTCACCGTCCCCAAAGCATTGGAAACATGCACAATGGAAACCAGGCGCGTCCTGTCACCTACCAGCTTCTCGTACTCCTCCAGTAACAACTCTCCTGCATCATTTACCGGTATCACTTTCAGCAACGCCCCCCTTTCCTCACATAACATCTGCCAGGGAACAATATTAGAATGATGCTCCATGGTACTCACTATGATCTCATCTCCTTCCTTTATATGCTGCCGCCCCCAGGTATAAGCCACCAGGTTCACACTTTCCGTTACGCCTCTCGTAAAAATGATTTCCTCCCGGTGTGCAGCGCCGATGAACTCCTTAACTAACTCACGGGTAGCCTCAAACGCTGCAGTGGCCTCCTCGGCAAGCGTGTGGATTCCACGATGTATATTGGCATTGTGATGCGAATAATAATTCACCAGTCCATGAATCACTGCCGCCGGCTTCTGCGTAGTGGCCGCATTATCAAAATAAACCAGGGAACGATCCTTCACCTTCCGCGTCAGTATGGGAAATTGCCTGCGGATAGTTTCTATATCGAAAATCTCCTTATTCATATTCCTTTAGTTCTAATCGCAGGTTAATAAGCCCCTCCAGGTAATTTCTCAGTCCTTCCGGCTTCACCTGCTCTACGATATCACTTGCAAACCCATGTAATAACAGTGCTTTTGCCATACCCTCCGGCACCCCTCTGGAACGCAGGTAAAAAATACCATCCTCGTCCAACTGGCCGATCGTACAACCATGGGAACATTTCACATCATCAGCAAAAATTTCCAACTGGGGTTTGGTATTTACGCTGGCATCGGGCGAAAGCAGGATATTTTTATTGCTCTGGTAGGCATTCGTCTTCTGCGCATCCTGGCGCACAAAGATCTTTCCATTAAAAACTCCCGTAGTGCGGTCGCCCATCACCCCTTTATACAACTCATTGCTGTAACAATGTGGCTTGACATTATCCACGAGCGTATGATTATCAATATGCCCTTCACCGGATGGCATATAAAGTCCATACATATGCGATTCACTGTGCTCGGCCTCCAGCACGATGTTAAGGTTGTTCCTTACAAGCCTGCCATTAAGACTGATCGTAACCACATGGCTGTTGCTTTTGCCGGCATGCCTGATATGAGTGGTGCTGATAATACTGCTGTTAGACACATCGTCCTGTATCTTATAGTAATCCAGGTACGCTGCCTCTTCCAGCACTGCTTCCACCACCTGGCTGGTAACACAATCCACATCGCCCAGGGTAACATTGTGATCAATTACCTGCAAATACGCATTTTCTGCCAGGTACAACAGGCACCTGGGCTGCAGGAACTGGTGCTGCGTCCGGGCATCCCCGATATTTATGATATAAAGCGGCTGGTCTGCGGCCACCCCCTTCTTCACTCCAACAAAGGCGCCCTCATGAAGCCAGGCAGTATGCAGGGCATTCAGTCCATCGGGATGGTATTTACTGCTATGCCCCAGGTTCTCGCTCACAATCGCTGCATAACCATTTGACGCTGCCTCTTCAAGTGGCATCACCTCGATTCCACGGGAACGAATAACCGAATGCTCTTTCGAATATAGTCCGTTGATAAAAACAAGTTCATTGGCCTGCTCCTGCCCCGGAAGCCGCTTTGATTCTATGTCGGCCCTGCTGATACCTTGCTCAGCACTGTTAACGGGCAGGTTCAATTGCTTATTGAACAGACCGCTAATGCGGGTGTATTTCCACTCCTCATTCCGGGTGGTGGGTAGGCCCGCCTTCCTGAAGGTTTCCAGGGCATCACGCCGCAGGTCCTGTAACTTATCCTGCCCGTTTCGGCTCAGCTCACGGTCCACCTGTTGGTATATGTGTTCAAAATTTTCCATTACACTGCTGCTGTTTCGTTCTTGATGAAATCGTACCCACGCTCTTCCAGTTCCAGCGCCAACTCCTTGGTGCCACTCTTTACTATCCTTCCATTCCACAACACATGCACAAAATCCGGAACGATATAATCCAGCAAGCGCTGGTAGTGCGTTACTACTAATACCGCATTATCACTGGTGCGGAGGCTGTTCACCCCGTTGGCAACAATCCGGATGGCATCAATATCTAATCCGGAATCCGTTTCATCCAGGATCGCCAGTTTGGGCTCCAGCATCGCCATCTGGAACACCTCATTGCGCTTCTTCTCCCCACCGGAAAATCCTTCGTTGAGGGATCGGCTCAGGAGCGACTTATCTATATTTACCAGCCCCATTTTCTGGTTCATCAGCTTTAAAAACTGTACCGCATCCAGCGGCTCCTGCCCCCGGTATTTACGAACCTCGTTTACCGATGTCTTCATGAAATTGATAGTGCTCAGCCCGGGGATCTCCACCGGGTACTGGAAAGCAAGGAACAACCCCTCTCCCGCACGCTCTTCCGGCTTCAGCTCCAGCAGGTCTTTGCCGTTAAAGGTCACCGATCCACCCGTAACATTGTAATGGTCACGCCCTGCCAGCACTGATGCCAAAGTGCTCTTTCCTGAACCATTGGGACCCATGATGGCATGCACCTCACCCGGATTGATCTCCAGGTTGATTCCTTTTAATATCTCGCGGTCATCTATATTCGCAGTCAGATTTTTTATACTTAACATGTTTGCTTCTTTTAATGATTTGATTTTGTATTTACCCTACGCTGCCCTCCAGGCTGATAGCCAGCAGCTTCTGCGCCTCTACCGCAAATTCCATGGGCAGCTGGTTCATCACTTCTTTCGCAAATCCATTGATGATGAGCGCTACCGCCGTTTCTGTATCAATACCCCGCTGGTTGCAATAGAATAACTGGTCTTCCCCGATCTTGGACGTAGTGGCTTCGTGCTCCACCACCGCAGTGGGATGCTTCACCTCTATATAAGGAAAAGTATGCGCCCCGCATTTATCACCCAAAAGAAGGGAATCACATTGTGAAAAATTCCGGGCGTTTTCCGCATTCCTGCCCACGCTCACCAAACCACGGTAACTGTTGTGACTCTGGCCGGCAGATATGCCTTTCGAAACAATCCTGCTTTTCGTATTCTTTCCAATATGCATCATCTTGGTTCCCGTATCCGCCTGCTGGTGGTTATTGGTCACCGCCACAGAATAAAACTCGCCGGTACTGTTGTCCCCCTTTAATATAACACTGGGATATTTCCAGGTTATGGCCGATCCGGTTTCCACCTGCGTCCACGAGATCTTGGAATTGTCTCCCTTGCAAATGCCACGCTTGGTTACAAAATTGTAAATACCTCCCTTCCCGTCCTTGTCTCCCGGATACCAGTTTTGAACGGTAGAATATTTGACCTCGGCATCTTTCATGGCTACGATCTCCACTACCGCGGCGTGCAACTGGTTCTCATCCCGCATCGGTGCCGTACATCCCTCCAGGTAACTGACATAACTGCCCTCATCCGCCACAATCAATGTCCTTTCAAATTGCCCCGTATTTTCCGCGTTGATCCGGAAATAGGTGGATAACTCCATGGGGCATCGGACCCCCTTCGGAATATAACAGAATGACCCATCACTGAATACCGCCGAATTTAAAGCCGCATAAAAATTGTCCGTGATCGGCACCACCGACCCGAGATACTGTCTGACCAGCTCCGGGTGCTCGCGCACCGCTTCACTCATCGAACAAAACAGGATACCCAGTTCCTTGAGCTGCTCCTTGAAAGTGGTGGCAATCGAAACACTGTCCATCACCACATCCACCGCTACCCCGGTTAGCCGCTTCTGCTCTTCCAGGCTGATGCCCAGCTTCTCAAAAGTTCGGCGTAACTCAGGATCAATTTCATCCAGGCTGCCCGGCTTCACCTTCTGCTTGGGCGAGGAATAATAAATAATGTCCTGGAAATCAATCTTATCAAATCGGATATTTGCCCAGGTGGGTTCCTTGTCAGCCAGGGTCAGCCAGTGCCGGAACGCTTTTAACCGCCATTCCAGTAACCATTCCGGCTCTCCTTTCTTGGCCGAAATGAACCTGACGGTGCTCTCATCCAATCCCTTCGGTGCTTCATCCGCTTCTACCTGGGTCACGAAGCCGTACTTATACTCCGAAAACACATGGGGCGGAATCGTATTCAGTTCATTTTCCATTTTCTTGTCGGTCTCTTTGAATTAGTACAAAAAAGTATAAACAAAGGTCGGAAAAAGCTGGCACACCCCAAGTATAAAATTTAATAAGGTTTATTGATGCCCTATAAATAAAAAGAATCAGGCTCCACTACCCCCCATTACCGCCTTCAGGCTCAGGTCCACACTCCGCGCCTGGTGAATCAACGCTCCCACACTCACATAATCCACCCCGGTATCGGCATACGCTAACAGGTTTTCCAGGTTGATGCCCCCGCTCGCCTCGGTTTCAAAAGCACCGTTGATAATGGGTAGTGCTTCCCGGATCAGGGCTGGACTGAAATTATCGAGCATGATACGGAAAACCTTTCCCTGGCCAGACTCAACCACTTCCCGGACATCCCCCAAACTACGCGTCTCCACCTCTATTTTCAACCCGGGCTTCTGCTCCTGCACATAATCCCACGCCTTTTGGATCGCCCTGGTAATACCCCCGCAATAATCTATGTGGTTGTCTTTCAGCATGATCATATCATAAAGCGCAAAACGATGGTTAATGCCTCCCCCGATGGAAACTGCCCATTTTTCTAATAACCGGAAATTGGGTGTGGTCTTCCGCGTATCCAATACCCGGGTATGGTACCCCTTCAGGAGATCCGTATACCGCCTCGTCAGGCCGGCAATGCCACTCATGCGCTGCATGCAGTTGAGTACCAGGCGCTCACACATCAGGATGGTTTGCACATCAGCATCCACCTCAAAAGCCCGTTCCCCCGGTTGCATGTCATCCCCATCTTTCTTATAAGCACGAAACGCTATGTCCGGCTGCATGTGCCGAAAGATCCGCTCGGCTACCTCCATCCCGGCTAATACCCCGTCTTCCTTGATCTTCAGTACCGCACTGCCCTTCTCGGTTTTGGGAATACAGGATAATGTGGAATGGTCGCCATCACCAATGTCTTCAGCCAACGCATCGGTTATCAGTTTCTGGAGGAGTTCATCAAATGGTATCATAGAACAAATCTAAGGGCAAAATGAAAAAAGCCCGCCATCGCTGACGAGCCTTCTTACTACTTAGTTCACGGAAAGGTATGGTTGGTTTTTCTAAAATTCATTTATTGTCACTCCTGCTGGAAACGGACCTCCTGCAGAAATTGCTTATCACCCTTCTGCTTCAGGAATATGGTCGTACGGTAGCGGCCGTTATGCGTCATCAGCATACCGATCATAAAATTGCTGCCGCTGTTCTCACCGCGGTGTTTCAATTCAAAGGTCTTGACCCCGCCATTGCTGCTGAAAAAATCCTTAATGATCATTTCCGCCTGGCTGCGACTATAATTATCTGTCCGGTGGGGAAGAGATATATCCACCCGGTTATCAAAAAAACGGGATAGCATAGTAGCATTCCCTGATTTCAGGGCCACCACCACCGAATCCATTTCGGCCCGGTTGGTGAAAGCCGACAGGGCTATACCAACAGAAAGAAGGATAAGTGTAAAAATTTTTTTCATACATAGAACTTTAATGGTTAATAAAGTCTCCTATAGAACTACGGATCGGGTTGGTCATCCCTCTACCCCCAAAAGTGTGCCAAGTCGGCAGATGCACCCTTTCAAAAGCCTAAAATAGAGTAGATTTACAGGATAATAACAAGAAGAAGCACCAGAACAATGAAAAAAGCGATTTTGATCATCATGGACGGATGGGGACTGGGAAAAGTTGCCTCCAGTGACGCCATCCAGCACGCCAATACACCCTTCGTAAGCGGACTCTATCAGCAATACCCCCATTCCACCCTGGTTACCTGCGGAGAAGCCGTTGGCCTTCCCGACGGCCAGATGGGAAATAGTGAGGTCGGTCACCTGAACCTGGGCGCCGGCCGCATCGTATACCAGGAACTGCAACGCATCAATGTTGCTATTCGCGACGGGGCCTTCCAGCAAAATGAAGTATTGCTGGCCGCCATCCGTAATGCTCGCACGAACGGCACAGCCCTGCACCTGCTGGGACTGGTCAGCGATGGTGGCGTCCATTCCCATACCAACCACCTGAAATCAATTGTAAGCGTCTGCAAACAGGAGGGACTGGACCAGGTCTTTATCCATGCTTTCACCGATGGACGCGATACCGACCCAAAAAGCGGACTGAACTACCTTACGGCCCTGCAGGGACACCTCGACCAGACTACTGGGGTCATCGCTTCTGTCAGCGGACGTTATTATGCCATGGACCGCGACAAACGTTGGGAGCGCGTAAAACTGGCCTATGACGCACTGGTTAAGGGTACCGGCGAAAAAGCCTCCAACGCCCTTACCGCCATCCAGGATTCTTATGACAGGAATATTACCGACGAATTCATTCTCCCCACCATCATCACCAACAACTCCGGACTTCCCCTGACCACCATCAAAAACGGAGACACCGTCATCTGTTTCAACTTCCGGACCGACCGCTGTCGCGAAATCACCGAAGTGCTTACCCAGAATGACCTGCCCGATTACGGTATGCGCCACTTGAAATTACACTATACCACGATGACGGAATACGATAAGACCTTTAAAAACGTAAACGTCATTTTTGAAAACGATAACCTGAACAATACCCTGGGGGAAGTACTGGCCGCCCATAATAAAAAACAGATCCGCATAGCCGAAACCGAAAAATACCCCCACGTCACTTTCTTTTTCAGCGGGGGCCGCGAACAACCCTTCGACGGTGAATTGCGCATCCTCAAACCTTCTCCCAAAGTGGCCACCTATGACCTGCAACCCGAAATGAGCGCCAACGACCTTACCCACGCCCTGGTGCCCGAAATAGAAAACGAAAGCGCTGACTTCATCTGCCTTAACTATGCCAACGCAGACATGGTGGGTCATACCGGTGTATTTTCCGCAGCCATCAAAGCGGTGGAAACCGTGGATAATTGTGTCAGGCAGGTTGTGACCGCCGCCCTGGACCACGGTTATACCGTTTTCCTGACGGCAGATCACGGCAACGCCGATTTCATGATCAACGAAGACGGCAGTCCCAACACCGCCCACACCCTCAACCTGGTGCCGCTCTTTATCCTCGACAAAACCTGGCGTGGATCCGTTCACCCCGGCAAATTGGGAGATATTGCCCCCACCATCCTGCATTTTATGGGACTACCCATTCCCAAAGAAATGACTGGAAATATTCTGGTAGACAAACCCTAATCACTGAATTCCCCCTCATTTACAAACACCCCGTTATGATCAAAAAAATCCTGCTTTTCCTGCTGGTTGTACTACTGGTACTGCAGGCATTCCGCCCCAAGAAAGACAACCTTGGACCCAGCCCTACGGCAGCAAACATGAACAATTTCGTAAACGTTCCTGCCGATATTGACCAGTTGCTGAAGACCAGTTGTTACGACTGCCACAGCAACCAGACCACCTATCCCTGGTATGCCAATATTCAGCCTGTGGGCTGGTGGCTCGACGACCATGTGGACGAGGGTAAGAAAGAGCTGAATTTCGACGATTTCGGCAATTACAACCTTCGCCGCCAGTATCATAAGGTGGAAGAAATCGCCGAACTGGTGGAACAGGGCGAAATGCCGCTCCCATCTTATACTATCGTACACACAGATGCTAAACTTACAGAAGAACAAAAAAAACAGGTGTCTGCCTGGACCCTCCAGGTGCTGGACGCTTACAAAGCAAAATACCCGCTTGACAGCCTGATGAGACGCAAATAAATGAAGCCGTCCTGGCACCATACCAATACGCTCGCCCTTCCGCTGGCTCTTCTGGTTTTGCTTCCCTTTCTTTTTGCCTGCTGGTTCCACCTGGAACAATTCAGCATCCGGCGCGAAATGCAGGAAAAGCTTAAGGGCAGAGAAACCGAAACCTTGCGCCTGCCCAGGGAATCCCTCGTCTGGTACAAACCAGGCAAAGAGATCCTGGTAAACGGCCGGCTGTTTGACGTATTGCGCATAACTCCAGACGGCAGTCAGTTGCTGGTGTATGGACTATTTGACCCCAAAGAGACCCAACTCCAGATGAAAGCCATTCGCCTGCTGCACCGCCAACAGGAAGAAAAAGAAGGGTCGCTTTCCATCCTCTCCAAACTATTGCAACAAATTTGCGCCCTCCCGGAACAACACCAACTGACCAATATTCCGGCAACCCTGCCATCCGCTTTTAGCATCATAACCACAGTCGTATTACCAGACCGCGCACTACCCGTTACCGGTCCACCGCCACGCATGTTGTGACCTCCCCCCCTGTTATTTTATTTGAGGTGTTCACATTTTATTGCTAAACATGAAAAAAAGACCGTTTAGGATCCAGGCGCATACCCTGGAAATCAAGCGTGCCCGTATCTGTAATTACCTATGGTACCTGGCAGCAATGGCAATTTCCCTTACTACTAACGCACAAGATCAACCGAAAGACAGTTCCCGGATAGAAGAACTCGGTGAAGTCATTTATTCCTTCAATAAATGGGAACAACAACTGAATGAAGTGCCCAACAAAATCACTAAGATATCCCGTGCACAAGTCCTGTTCCGGCAGCCCCAGACCACCGCAGATATGCTGGCACAGAGCGGCAGCGTTTTCGTACAGAAAAGCCAGCTCGGTGGCGGCAGTCCCATGATCCGTGGTTTCGCCACTAACCGCGTACTGCTGGTGGTGGACGGCGTTCGTATGAACAATGCCATCTATCGCAGCGGCAACCTCCAAAATGTCATCAGCATCGACCCCCTGGCACTGGAAACCTCCGAAGTGGTATTTGGCCCCGGCAGCCTGATATACGGTTCCGATGCCATCGGCGGGGTCATGGATTTCCATAGCCTCGAACCCCGGTTCTCCGGTACCAAAAAAATGCTCCTCAGGGGAAGCGCCCTGGCCCGCTTCAGCAGCGCCAATAAGGAAAAGACCCTGCACGCCGACATCAACCTCGGTGGCAAACGCATCTCCTGGATAGGCTCCTTATCCTTCAGCAGCTTTAGTGACCTCCAAATGGGCAAACACGGAGGACAGGACAGCTACCTCCGACCTGAATTCGTTCAGCGCATAGGCATGGTTGATAGCATCCTGGCCAACACTGACCCCAGGGTCCAGCGCTTCACCGGGTACGATCAGCTTAATGTGCTGCAAAAAGTTAAGTGGAAGCTTAGCGACAAATTGCAATTGCATTACGGATTCACCTACGCGGGCACGGGAACCGCTCCCCGCTATGACCGGCTGATACAGTACCGCTCCGGAAAGTTGCGCTTCGCAGAATGGAACTACGGCCCCATGTTATGGCGCATGCACAGCCTTAACCTCCAACACAACGGTAAAACCACCCTCTACGATAATGCCCGTTTCACCGCAGCCTACCAGGATTACACGGAAAGCAGGATCGACCGGCAATTCGGAAGGTCCACCCGTAACACACAGACAGAAACCGTTGACGCCACCAGCTTTAACTGGGATGCTCTCAAAACTATTGGACCGGGCCTGCTATTCTGGGGTGCCGAATTTGTTTACAATAAAGTGGGTTCCACCGGTGAATTAACGCATATCAATACCGGAAATACAGAACCTGCCGTAAGCCGGTATCCCAATGGAAGCAATTGGTTCTCGTCGGGAATCTATGGTAGCTATAAAATGAACTTCAGGCCCGACTGGACTCTGACTTCAGGTGTCCGTTACAGTTATAATGGACTGACCGCGCGATTTGACAACAGCTTTATCCCCTTCCCCTACCAGGAAGCAAGACTTCGCGACGGGGCTGTCACTTTTAATGCCGGCATCGTTCACCGCCCCTCCGAACAGTGGCAGCTCAATGGAAATATCTCTAGCGGCTACCGCATGCCCAATATTGACGATATCGGCAAACTCTTTGAAAGCGCTCCCGGCAACCTGACCGTGCCCAACCCGGAATTGAGGCCCGAATATGCCTGGAACTTCGAAGCCGGCTTCGCTTTCACCGGCAGCCATCCTAACGGCATAATGCCATCGGATCCACTGCGCATCGAATTGACCGCCTTCCATACCATCCTGAACGATGCCATCGTCAGGAGGCCTTTTCTTTTTAACGGGCGCGATAGTATTGAATTTGATGGCAGCCTGAGCCGCGTCGAAGCCCTGCAGAACGTGGCCACCGCCACCGTTTGGGGATTACAACTGGCCGCCCTTATCCCCCTGCACCCCCGCTTCACCACCCGGATTAATGCTAATTATATCACCGGAAGGGAAACCGATGATGCAGATGATGGGCAAAACAAGAAAGTACCACTGCGCCACGCACCCCCCTTTTACGGCAACGCCTCCATTCAATACCAATACGGGAAATTCCAGGCAGAATGCAACGCCATCTATAACAGCGCGATCAGCAACCGAAACCTGGCTCCCTCCGAACAAGCAAAAACCGATATCTATGCCAGCGACCGATCAGGCCGCCCCTACGCACCTTCCTGGTATACGCTCAATATCAAGGCCGCATACCGACTCAATAACCACTTTTCCCTGAACGGGGGATGGGAAAATATCACCAACCAGCGCTATCGGCCTTATTCATCGGTCATCGTGGCGGCAGGCAGCAACCTGGTACTCTCGGCTCGCGCTACCTTTT
>CBFGLD010000069.1:0-12676 GCA_965649495.1 uncultured Flavihumibacter sp.
GGATAATCAAAGCCTGCTGGCATCCTTCGATAAATTGATGGGCCGTGCATTAACTTCCTTGCAGGAAACCAATGATGATAAATTAATGCAACCCTGGACACTCCGCGATGGGGATCGCATATATTTCACATTACCAAAAATGGTAGCCCTTCGTAATCTGGTTTTCAATCACCTGATACATCACCGTGGTCAACTTTCCGTATACCTCCGATTGAATGATATTCCGGTGCCGGGAATGTATGGGCCTTCGGCAGATGAAAAATCCTGATTTATTGGCCTATCCAGGCATCTCTGTCATCCGGACTGAATTTCCAGGGGGCATAATTGTTCTCCACATTACTGAACATACTGTTCCATTCCTGCGGCGCGTTACTTTCTTCCATTATTAGTGACCGGCGCAGTTCCAGGATGATTTCCAAAGGGCTGATGCTAACAGGACATGCTTCCACACAAGCGTTACAAGTTGTACAGGCTCGCAGTTCTTCTGTTGTGATATGGTCATGGAGCAATGTTTTTCCATCGGGCTGAAAACTTCCATTTTTATTGATATTTTTTCCCACTTCTTCCAATCTGTCGCGGGTAGCCATCATGATCCTACGCGGAGAAAGTGCTTTACCTGTAACATTCGCCGGGCAGGCAGCAGAACACCTCCCGCATTCGGTACAACTATAAGCGTCCAGCAGATTTTTCCAACTCAACTCGGTGACATCCCTGGCACCGAAAGAGGGCGTTTCTCCCGCTTCGGCGGGTGCCAGTTCAGGCTGCATAGCATATAGCACTTCGTTCTGGATGGAAGGCATATTATTCATTTTACCCTGCGGTTCCAGCCTTGCGTAATAAGCATTCGGAAAAGCCAGCAGAATGTGCAAATGCTTGGACCAGGGTAAGTAATTCAGGAATGCGAAAATTCCAAGGATATGCAACCACCAGGCGCTGCGTTCTACTAAAACAAGAGTAGGATCAGAGAGGCCTGCAAAAAAAGTTTTCAGATATCCCGAAACTATAAAGTCGCCGGTAATCTGATCAGCATAATGGCCATATCCCCTTTCCTGAAGCGCTGTGTCTGCAGCATTCATGGTCAGGAAAAGGGACATCAGCACAATTTCAGTGATCAGGATATAGTTTGCATCACTTCTTGGCCAACCATCCAGGTCATGACTAAGAAAGCGTCGCAACTTTAGAATATTCCGACGAACCAGAAAAATGATACAAACTACAATAACTAAAACCGCCAATGTTTCAAAAGCATTGATAAGAAAAAGGTAAAATCCCCCCAACAGATCCGCAAAAATCCTATGAGTTCCCAGTACACCATCCAGCACGATTTCCAGCACTTCAAGGTTGATAATGATGAAACCAGCGTAGATCACAAAGTGCATCACTGCCACCAACGGATTTTTAAACATTTTTTTTTGGCCGAAGGCAAGTAAAAAAAGATTATTCCAACGGGCAGCCGAATTATCCTGTAGCGATTCCTCTTTGCCCAGCAGTATGTTCCGACGAATCTCATTGATCTTCCTGGTAAAATACCAGATCGCTGCGGTGGCCAGTAGTACAAAAGCGATTTGTTGCAGGTATTGCATAGCATGGTATTGTGCGACTAAATTAAGTGATTTAGCATTGGGTCGATGATTTGTTGTAATTTTTCGACCTCAATCGGATGCATGAATATGGAAAGAAATTATATACTGGATGCGCCCACGGCAGCAAGAAAAATGGAAAGGATGGCTTATGAAATGGCAGAAGAGTTAGGTGGCACCGATATGCCGGTTATCCTTGCCGGAATAAAAGACAACGGTGTGGTTATGGCAAACATATTGGCAATTCAATTGAAAAAAATTGCGGCCATAGATACGGAAATAATAGAAATAACACTGGATAAGAGACACCCCGGCGAAATCAGCCTCAGTAAGAGTATGGATTTTAACGATCGAATCATCGTCTTGGTGGATGATGTAACTAATAGTGGGAAAACCTTATTATATGCGTTAAAACCTTTCCTGGCTAGCCATCCAGCGAAAATACAAATATTGGCACTGGTGGAGCGAACACATAAAGCCTTCCCGGTGAAGGCAGATTATGTAGGTATAAGTATTGCCACCACCCTTCAGGAACATATTTATGTAGAAGTGGAAGGGGATGCCATTATGGGTGCATATATGGACTAATGGTGGATGGCGTGAAACCTGAATTTCCCCTGTGAATTGAATTCAACCGCAGGTGCAGGAACTTTAATGGAATTAACTGCAAAAAAAATGCTTCGTAACAATTTGCTTCGGGTAGGTATTCTGGTAAGGTCAATATCCGCAGACAAATAATATCTCCGGACCCGTTGGAGGTATGTATAATCCATTTCAACACCTTCCTCAGTTGTCCAACGGTTCTGCATACCTCCCACCATCAGGTCGCTTCCATACCCAATAGCCAAATTGAGCCAGGCTGGGAATTTCGCCCCGGGAAAAAAGCTGCGGACATTTGCACTCAACCAGTATGCCTGGCCATTGTAATCTTTAAGCAGCCTTCCTACTTCCCCTTTTCCAAACAATTCATTCCTTCGATCTTCCAGCCCGGCCGGGTAATCCATGGGCCAATACCCTAACTTCACCAATACCCGCTGTTCTTTCCATCCTAATTGCTGGCTTATGAATATTCCGGTACCAGCAATGTTCGCCCCCATATCCCACCAACTGAACCCCCATTTTTTAGAATAGGCATCCTGGAGTTCTATGATACTTTGGAATGCCATGGCGCTGGCCCCACCCAGCCAGGTGGCTCCAGACGCTGTTGCCCCGGCCCATTTCCAGGTAGCTCCGGAAGCCCGAGACAATTGGTATGCGGTCCAGATATGGCCTGCCTTATCCATCTGGTTCCATTCCCCTCCATCATCAAACAGATGAAAACCGCTTTTGTCATACCCCTGGTACCAGGCCTTGTTCAGGGCGATAAAAGTACCTCCCCACATGGCTGCATGGCCAGATGCCACTATCCATTTCCTTTCGCGGTCCCGAATACCCCTCAACTTACCACTATTCTCATGTATACTATCCTGTGCGGTATTGGTACCCGGTAAAAAAGTAAGGAAAGCTATTATTACACTATAATTAATTTTACGGGAATGAAGCACTTTGATGATGGTTTCAGGAAATCAAAAATACATATCTTCAACGCCTATTTCAAAACCAGATTATATGGACGCAACGATTCAAGCAAAAGTTGACCACTGGCTCGGAGGCAACTATGACAGCACGACCAAGGAAACGATACAACAGATGGCCAGGGAAAACCCATCAGAGCTGGCCGATTCATTTTATCGCAACCTGGAATTTGGTACCGGGGGGTTGCGTGGAATCATGGGTGTTGGGTCAAACCGAATGAATAAATATACGGTTGGAATGGCAACACAAGGCTTTGCCAATTATTTGAAACAAACTTATCCCGGATTAGAGATAAAAGTGGCTATTGCTCATGACAGCAGAAATAACAGCCGTTTTTTTGCAGAAACAACTGCCAATGTTTTCGCAGCAAACGGTATCAAGGTCTTTCTGTTTGAAGACCTGAGGCCCACACCCGAATTGAGTTTCACCATCCGGCACCTTGGATGTCAGGCGGGGGTGGTTTGTACTGCATCTCATAATCCTAAAGAATACAATGGTTATAAAGCCTACTGGAGTGATGGTGGCCAGCTGGTTCCACCTCACGACAAGAATGTGATCCGGGAGGTGGAAAAGATCGCCAGCGTTGATGAGGTCAAATGGTCCGGAGGGGAAGCAAATATATCCCTGGTTGGAAAGGAAATTGACGAGGCCTATTTGGATATGGTCAAAGGACTTAGTGTGTATCCTGCTATTATCCAAAAACAAAGTGACCTGAGAATCGTGTATACCCCCATCCACGGAACAGGAATTACACTGGTTCCTGAAATCCTGCATCGGTTCGGGTTTCGTAATGTAACAGTCGTGGAAGAACAAAGCCAGCCGGATGGCAATTTCCCAACCGTTAATTATCCTAACCCCGAAGAGGCCGATGCTATGGCATTCGGATTAAAAAAGGCAAAAGAGCTGGATGCCGATATACTTTTAGGTACGGATCCCGATAGTGATCGGGTAGGCATTGGTGTTAAAGACAATGAGGGAAACTGGGTACTCATGAATGGGAACCAGACAGCCGTTCTTGCTTTCAATTACATGATCGAAGCCCGTAAAGCAAAAGGTATAGCACAATCAAATGATATGGTGGTTAAGACCATTGTAACCACTGAAATGATTGATGAAATTGCCCGTCAAAATGATATCAGCTGTTATAATGTACTTACCGGATTTAAATGGATCGCTGAGTTAATAAAAGAAAAAGAAGGTAAGGAAAACTACGTGGTTGGCGGCGAAGAAAGTTACGGACTGATGATCGGATCTCAAATACGCGATAAGGATGCCATCAGTGCAGTGGCTATGCTTTGTGAAATGGCTGCCTATGAAAAGGAAAAGGGGAGAAGCTTGTACCAGAAAATGATCGACCTCTATGTTCAATATGGATTTTACAAGGAGCACCTGATATCTATTACCAAAAAAGGCATGGATGGTCAACAGCAGATTGCTGCAATGATGGAAAGTTACCGTAACAATCCCCCGAAAACCATTAATGGTTCCCCAGTAGTAATGCTGTTGGATTATGAATTGCAGAAAGGCCGGAATCTACAGACAGGAGAGGAGTGGAAAATAGATCTGCCAAAAAGTAATGTATTGCAATTTATCCTGGAAGATGACAGTAAAATCAGCGCACGTCCCAGCGGTACGGAGCCAAAAATAAAATTCTATTTCAGTGTCAATACCACCCTTCCCGACGCCGCTTCCTTCAACGCCACTGCAACAATGTTAGATGATAGGATCAAAGGTATCATTACTGACATGAAACTATAAGTTTTAGGCAGTGAGCAACTATAAGCTCACTGCTTTTCTCCTTATCTTGCGCACGATGAGAAAGTACGAAGACAGCTACCGCCACAAGGGACTGCGAAAGAGGCTGGTCGACCTGTTAAAGCAAAAAGGAATTACGGACGATAGGGTCCTGGATGCTATCCAGAATATCCCCCGGCATTATTTCCTGGATTCAGCGTTTGATGAAAAAGCATATGAAGACAAAGCATTTCCGATTGCCGTTGGCCAGACGATCTCACAACCTTATACAGTAGCCTACCAGACCCAATTACTGGAGCTTAAACCATTTGACAAAGTACTTGAAATTGGGACCGGTAGTGCTTACCAGGCAAGCGTACTTGCAGAAATGGGTGTCCAGGTATTTACCATTGAAAGGCAAAAAGCTTTGTTTGAACAGAACAAACAATTTCAATACCTGAAGAAATATCCCAATATCAAATTTTTTTATGGGGATGGCTTTGAAGGACTGCCCACTTTTGCTCCTTTCGATAAAGTGATCATTACAGCAGCAGCGCCTTTTATCCCGGAAAAACTAATTGCGCAGCTTAAACCCGGTGGACAGATGGTCATCCCGGTCGGTGAAGGCAATATCCAACGAATGTTACGACTCACCAAACAAGCACAGGGAACGTATAAGGAAGAAGTATTTGATAATTTTTCTTTTGTCCCTATGCTGGAAGGCAGGGAAGGCAACGGCATGTGATATCACAGGAATTCTACTACTTTTTTCACCACTTTGTTTTCCCGGTAAATTTTCCTGTGTCCCAGATCTTTAGTGATCATGAATTCGATATTTGAAGGAGCTTTTTTTATAATGGGTTTCACATCCTCTAAGGGAGTTATATTATCATCTTCGTCGTGTATCCATAGTATCTTTGCATGAATATGGTTCAACGCACGCGGAATGGAATAATGATCAGGAGCAACGCCACCTTTTTCAATGATCACTTTATCAAATTCAGCGCGAATACGTTCATCCAGTTGAAGCATTCGAAAAAGGCTGTCAATTGCCGTAAGGGTTTCAGTAGCAGGGGCAATCAGTGCCAGCCTGTAGTGCTCGGAATGTGGTAAATTTTCCAGGAAATGAACCAGGGCCAATCCCCCAAATGAGTGGGCCATAAAGCTCTCAACGGGGCCAAATTCCCTGTAAATGGCAGCTATGGTCCGAACGTAAACCGGGAGACTGATCTGTGAACCTTCACTTGCACCGTGTGCAGGCGCATCGGCCGCAATCACCTCGTAACCCTTTTTAACCAGTGGCACGATATAACGATCAAAGTTCCGGGCCGATGATTCAAAGCCATGCAGGATCATTACCTTCCGCAAGCCGCCCAAATTCCAGCGATATACCACCACCCGGTAGCCATCCACCTGAACATATTGTCTGCTGGATTTTTGAAAAATGGGTGGCTCTTTCTTTTTGGATTTCCGAAATGGAGTACAGAAAATTTCGAAAGCTTGCTCAGCAGCTTTTCGCTTAGAGAATACCGATGTGAAATTCAATTTGGCCCTCAGGTAATTGACTGCCAGCTTTTGTGCTAATTTCATGATATAAAAGTAAGCAATGAAAATTGTTCTGTTAGGCACGGGCAATGTTGCCGGCTCACTGGGTACTTTATTTTTGGCTGCCGGTCACCAGATTGTTCAAGTGTACGGTCGTAACAGTGAATCCTCCAATATCCTTGCGAACAAACTTCGCTCCTCGGCAGTACAACATATTGGGGCTGTTTCGGGGGGAGCTGATCTTTATATTATTGCAATATCAGATGACTCTATACCGTCCATCGCATCCCAGCTCCTACTGGAATCGGGAATGGTGGTTCATACCGCAGGTTCCGTCAGCAGGGAGGTCCTAGCACCCATCAGTGATCACTACGGGGTTCTTTACCCGCTGCAAAGCCTGAAAGGATCTGCAGGTCCTGTTACCGGTAAGATCCCATTCCTGCTGGATGCAAATAATGAAAAAGGCCTGGTTCTTTTAAAGGACCTGATCCGCTCCTCGGGGGGAGAATTCCAGGTAGCTTCAGACAATCAACGCCTGCAAATGCACCTTGCCGCTGTTTGGGTGAATAATTTTTCCAACCTGTTATATACCATTGCATATGACATTTGCCGGAAAAATGGACTGGAATTCCATCTGTTGCTTCCCCTTATTCGTGAAACCGCATTACGTTTAACCGGAAACAATCCAATGGAATGGCAAACTGGTCCGGCGATACGGGGAGACATTGGTACTATGGAAAGGCACCTGGCTCTTATGGCCGGAAACCAGCGTTTACAACAATTGTATGTGATGCTGAGCGAGGTAATCTCCGGCAAACAGGTAATCAACCAATAGGCTGAACGATATCCGTTCTAACTTCATACATC
This sequence comes from uncultured Flavihumibacter sp., assembly GCA_965649495.1. Taxonomy (GTDB): domain Bacteria; phylum Bacteroidota; class Bacteroidia; order Chitinophagales; family Chitinophagaceae; genus Flavihumibacter. The sequence goes on from CBFGLD010000069.1 coordinate 7,302, forward strand.
GACTTTTTACGCGTTGGATCATCTACGTATATATCGTAAGGGTATCCCTTTGCTTTTTTATTATTCTTTTTCAGCCATTCCCGGATCAGTTCATATGCCTGTGAAGATTTTTCGTAAGGTCCATAGTAATGTACCACTACAGCCTCCGCTGCAGGTATCTTACGAAAGCGGATCCTGCCTGGAGTAGCTGATGGAAGTTCTTTAATGGGAATGGCAGCTTCCAGCAGAAAAGGCTCGCCCTGTGAATAGTACCAGGCCATCGGCATACCCGCAGGAACGATGGACTCATCTTTCATAAGCTTGCTGATTTCCCCATAAGCTTTTTGCAAGACAGGGCCAATATCCCCCATGGTTCGGGCCGTATCCATTATAGTGAGGACCTGCATTGTATCCCTCCGCACTAATTCCAACTGCATGTTTACTTTCTGGGATCCAATGCTTCCGGATTCAATTTTGGATTTCAGCTGATCAAGGCCATTTTCAAATTCGCGTCCCAGCATCCGGTCCATGAATAGTCCAAACCACCTGTTGAACGGGTTATGCCCCAGAATGGCTTGCATCGTCCACGTGACAGTGGTTTGTTCACCCGTTTCCTGTAATTCCCATCCTCCCCGGGAAGGTTCATCAAAGCCTTCAAATTCCAGGCTTGTCAACACACGCTTACCAGGTAATGATTCCGTGATAGTCAGTTTTCCTTTACCAACCTCATCCATTTCACTTTCCCACCGATACCAGGCACCTTTACCTTCTGTAACCTCGCCGTATTCCTGTTGCATATTAGGATCCTTCTGATTCCAAGGCATCCATTCGTTATAGGTTTTAAGATCATTAAGAACCGCGTAAACAGCAGTGCTGGGAGCTTTAATCAGAATGGAGCGTTTTACCGTTACTGCTCCGGGTAAAAATGCTCCAATGATTATTAAGACCGCCCCAACTGCAGCGATCCAGATTAATATCCTGGTGATCGTCTTCATGACTCTTGATTAAGTGACATTAAAGTAGGAAAATCTTTGGAGAACCAATATTTTTGCCACCCAAACCTGGGATGATTACTGAGATACAGTATTGAAATTTTTACGATCGCTATGTGAGGAATTCCAGGCAAGTCCGGCCTATCGTATCCCATTCTCTGAATTGGGTCTTTAGTTCCCAAACTAAGAAACAGAGCGCAATGCAATGAAGGGCACCTGGAGATCAAAAAGATTAATAATCAATAGAAAAAAAAGATTATGTCAATGCTGGATCAATTTTCGCAGATCACCACATTCGTATTGGATGTGGATGGAGTCCTTACCGACGGTAGTGTTTTGGTGTTGGATGATGGTCAGCAGGCACGCCGGATGAGTATCCGGGACGGTTATGCGCTGCAATTGGCAATCAAGAAAGGTTACCGGGTGGTAGTTATATCGGGTGGCATGTCCGAAGCGGTTAGTCTCAGGCTCCAAAAGCTGGGTGTGGCCGATGTCTTTATGAGGGTGGAAAACAAAACCGAGGTTCTTGAAAATTATCGTGAAGCCAACAATCTTCACTGGCAGGAAATACTTTTCATGGGCGACGATATCCCTGACTACGAGGTTATGCAATTAGTTGGCATGCCCTGCGCTCCAATGGATGCCGCACCAGAAATAAAACACATTTCAAGGTACATAAGTCCCCTTATGGGTGGGGCAGGTTGCGTAAGGGATGTCATTGAAAAAGTGTTAAAACTGAAAAATGACTGGTCCGTAGATACAACCGTTGCCAGCAGGTAAACCTATTTACAAAGCCGGCCTTTATTTATAAATTAGCGGCTCAATATACCCGGCTTGAAACTCATCGGCGCATTTTTCAGACTCATCAGGTGGCAAAACCTGTTTTTTATCATTATCACGCAGGTATTGTTTTACACCTGCATTATTCAGCCGTCCCTCCGGGACTTAAACAGTATTGCCGGGTCTAATCTTGTAGTTTTAGATCCACCATTGTTCCTGCTGCTGGCACTCTCCTCTGTTCTCATTGCCGCTGCCGGTTATATTATCAATGATTATTTTGACCTTAATATTGACCAAATCAACAAACCCGGCAGTATTGTTATTCAACGTCTGATAAAAAGACGATGGGCAATTGTTTGGCACCTGGTATTTTCAGCAATTGGCGTTATTCTTGCATTTTATATTTCCTGGAAACTACTTAACCCCGTTATTGGATTTGCCAACCTCGGTTGTGTATTTTTGTTATGGTTATATTCCACCACTTTTAAAAAACAATTGCTGATAGGCAATATTCTTATCTCCTTACTTACAGCATGGGTTATTCTGGTACTTTATTTTGCCGAACTTAATTTCAGCGGTTTCAGGGATCCGCTTTATCGCCAACATATCCGCACCATCTTTAAGTTCAGTATGATCTATGCGGGATTTGCTTTTATTATATCATTGATCCGGGAAGTGATCAAAGATATGGAAGACCGCGATGGTGACGCGCGATACGGCTGTAAAACGATGCCCATCGTTTGGGGGATACCCGCCACTAAAATGTTTGTCGCAGTCTGGTTATTTGTCCTAACCGCCGCCCTGATCATCATGCAACTGTATGGGTTGTTGCAAAGCTGGTGGCACGGCGCCATTTATTGCCTGGTAGCCGTCATAATTCCTTTAATCCGAATTTCCCTAGACATAAAAAAAGCTGTCACAACTGCTGACTATCACCAACTCAGCAGTAGGATAAAATGGATCATGCTGGCAGGAATTTTATCTATGATTTTTTTTAAATGGTATCTCTGATGGAAAGAATCGTTTTGGCCTCCCAATCTCCGCGACGTAAACAGCTCCTGGAATGGGCAGAAATTGAATTTGATATTATTGTCCGGCCTACAGATGAATCCTGGCCCGAAGGGCTTTCCCTTCCAGACATTCCGGTTCATATTGCAAGGCAGAAAGCTATCGTTGTACAGGAAGAATTGAGCCATGACCGGTTGGTGCTGGCGGCAGATACGGTGGTGGTACTCAATGGCCTGATAATCGGAAAACCTGTGGACCGGGATGACGCTATCGCCATTTTACAGTCACTTTCCGGGCAGGAACACCAGGTCATCACCGGTGTGGTGTTACGGAAAGGTGCTAAAGAAATGGCATTCGCGGATATTACCAATGTCAGATTCCACCCACTGACTTATGACCAAATCTCCTTTTATGTAGATAAATACCAGCCTTTCGATAAGGCGGGTGCCTATGCCATACAGGAATGGATAGGCGTAACCGGCATCCAATCCATTTCCGGAGATTTTTATAATGTGATGGGACTTCCCGTGAGCAGGGTGGTGCAGGCACTCCAGGAATGGTAAAGGAATAGGGTGTTTTAACGCTTGATAACAGCCGCCGGTGCGGCTACCTTTCAGGGAAAAATGCAAGAGCGTTTATTGCAGTATATCTGGCAGGAAAAATACTTCAATACCAATCACCTGCTAACCGAGGGAGGGGAAAAACTGGTCATCATTGACTCGGGGACCTGGAATAACCAACAAGGGCCGGATTTCCTGGATGCCAGGTTGCTACTGAATGGTACGCGGTGGGCCGGACATGTGGAGATACATCTGAAAAGCTCCCATTGGTACCAACATCATCATACGCTGGATCCTAATTACCGTAATGTTATCCTGCATGTGGTATGGGAAGACGACGATAAAAAATTATCCTGTTCCTTACCCACCCTGGTACTGCAGCACCGAGTGCCCTCCATAATGCTGGGAAGGTATGAAGAACTCATGCAACAAAATCATTCCATCGCCTGCCAGGATTCCCTTCCACTGGTTAGCAGCGTTCTTTGGGAGGAGTGGAAAGCCAACTTGCTTCGCCAAAGGCTGGAAAGAAAATCCTCTATGGTACTGAACAACCTGGAAATTGCCAAAAATAACTGGGAAGAATCTACCTGGTGGTGGGTGGCCAGGCATTTCGGAGGGCCTGTCAATGCGGTATTTTTTGAGCAGGTGGCCAAAAGTCTTTCAACAAAAATACTGTCAAGGCATCGCAACAACATTATCCAGTTAGAAGCCTTACTCCTGGGTCAGGGAAACTTTCTGCAAGAATCAAATAGTGACAGCTATGTACAGCTATTGCAGCGCGAATACCAATTCCTGAAGAACAAATACCAGCTATCTTTCGTACACGGACAAGCGCAGTTACTACGGATGCGGCCTGCCGGATTTCCAGCAATTCGGTTGGCACAACTTGCTATGCTTGTTCACCAATCGGGCCGGCTTCATTTCAGCATCCTGGAATCGGATCGACTGAAAGACATGGAAAAGCTACTGGAGCTAACGGCCAATGATTTCTGGCATTACCATTATACACTTAACGAGCCAACTCCGTACCAGCCCAAACACCTGGGAAAAGAAATGCAGCAAAACCTCCTCATCAATGCTATTACACCGTTGCTGTTTGCCTATGGAACCAGGCAGCACCAGGCAAACCTGGTTCAAAGGGCCATCAACTGGTTGGGTGAGTTGGAACCGGAAACCAATAGCATTATCCGCGGTTGGAAAGTTGCGGGTGTACAGGCCCGGAATGCTGCAGATACCCAATCCCTGACGGAACTGAAAAAATGTTATTGCAATGCCCGAAAATGCCTGGATTGTCAGGTAGGCCGCTTTTTAATGAATCGTTAGGCTTCTTGCCTGTTCTTACCATTCATACACCAGGTTCAATTCAACATCCGGTGAAAGACTTTTAAAAACAGGGCAGTTGTTGCCAACCCTTTCCAGGATGATACGATCTTTTTCACTTAGGTTTAACGTTTTCGGAAACTGCAGTGTTACCTCAATTTTACCGATCCTACGCGGATCACTTACCATATGCTTCTGGATATCCAGGGTGGTACCTGCCAATTCAATTCCCATATCCTGTGCCTTAATTCCCATGGTAGTAATGGCGCAGGTTCCGAGAGCCACACATACCATATCCGTGGGTGAAAACCTTTCTCCCTTTCCACGGTTATCAGTAGGTGCATCTGTTTCAATGGTAGTGCCACTCTGGTTATGGGTGACTTTGCAACGGAGTTGCCCTTCATAAACTACGGATGCTGTCATGCTATTATTTTTGCCTAAATTTACGCAAGCTGCTATCTAAAATCATTACCGTGAAAAAAATACTGTTATTGTCGCTTGGATTCGTACTATCAGTAATGGCACTGGCACAAACCGATCCGGAACCCCAAATAAAGGATAAGAAAGCGGAGAAAAGACAGCGTATCAATGCGCTGATCAAAATGGAAGAGGAGGGGGAGCTGATCTTTAATAAGCATACTGTTTTTGGCTTCAAACTTAATACAGATGGCTGGGGGGCTTCTTTTGAAAAAGGAAAGTTCCATACGCCTCGTAAAACGCGCCTGCTGCAATTTGA
>CBFGLD010000070.1:0-12648 GCA_965649495.1 uncultured Flavihumibacter sp.
GCTATATCTATTGTAGCTTAGCTTTTCAGTATCAAGAAGTTCTTTTTCCATGAGATTTTGCATGCGACAAAACTAAAGGAAAATGGCCGGAAGCGAACAATTGTTAGTCGCTTTCAGGCGAAAAGAGCCTAACAGTAGATAATTTGTGATTAACTCAGGTTTTAATCTGTTAAATTTTAATGTTTTGTAAAAAAAATATTATTTATTGGGGGGGCTGGACAGAATCACCCACAATTATTAAATTTGTTTGACGTTGATTCATCAGATGTTTCATTGGACATGAAGAAAATACAGCTCCTTATTCTGTTTACCGGCATTTTGTTACAGGCTAGTGCGCAAAGCACTTCCGGTAGCAGTGGTAATGACCTGAAGATAGCGGCCATGCATGATTTTGGAAAGATCCGACACGGCAGGCCGGTCACGTATTCCTTTGAATTCCAGAATCCGGGAATGGACAGTTTGAGGATTACGAATGTATCCGCCAGTTGCGGGTGTACCACGCCAGAATGGTCGAAAGAAGCGACAGCCCCAGGAGGCACAGGTATGATTACAGTGGGATATAATGCAGCTTCAGAAGGACGTTTTGAAAAATCGGTAACCATCTTTTACAACGCCGGGAAGACAAAAACCATCTATATAAAAGGTGAAGTGGATAAAGCAGTGCCTTCCGCACCTTTAAATTCTTCGATAGTATTATTAAAACAAGTCAATAAATAGAAAAACAAGCATTTATGAAAAAAATAGCGCTTACCCTTTTTGCCGTGATCGTTAGTACCGCAATTTTTGCGCAAGCTAAAAAGACGGAAGAACTGGTGAAGTTCACTGAGTTGAAGCACAATTTTGGTAAGATCAAGCAAGGTGTTCCGGTTAATACCAATTTTGAGTTTACCAATATTTCAGGTCAGCCGGTGGTAATTACAAAAGCTTCTGCCAGTTGTGGTTGCACCACTCCAACCTGGCCACAACAGCCGGTTGCCAGTGGAAAGTCAAATAAGATTACGGCTGGATTCAATGCAGCGGCACCCGGTCCTTTCGACAAAACAGTATTTGTAACGATAGCAGGTGCTGATAAACCGGTTGAGCTTCGTATCAGTGGCGAGGTATTGACTGCTGAGAACTATGCGAAATATGAATCTGAAAAAGATAAAAAGGGAAGCAAGTAAATCCTTCCTGTAATTTAATAGGCCTCGCAATTTGCGGGGCTTTTTTTATTTCGGGGCAACCCGGATTTCGGTATATTGGAAAATAAATGGATACAGGATGAACATTCCCAATTTCAATGAATACCTAGACGGCTTACTAGTAAAACCGGATAAAAGGATCTCGCTGAACAAAGATTTCGAGACGGATTATGACCATAAAATGATTACCCGGGAAGAAGGAGAAGCTTTATTAAAAGAAGGAATTCTAAACCTGGCCAAAATGCAGGATAAACTCTATGCACATAACCGGCACAGCATGTTGATCGTGCTTCAGGCTATGGATGCTGCGGGAAAGGACAGTGCCATACGACATGTAATGTCAGGATTGAATCCGCAGGGAGTTCATGTAACCAGTTTTAAGACACCGTCAAAAGAAGAACTGGACCACGATTTCCTTTGGAGACATTACAAAGCCCTTCCTGCCCGTGGTGATATCGAAATCTTCAACCGTTCGCATTATGAGAATGTCCTGGTAACGCGGGTGCACCCGGAATACATCCTTAATGAAAACATTCCAGGAATACATTCCGTGGAAGACATCACTGAAAATTTCTGGGAGAAGCGGTTCAAGATGATCAACCGGTTTGAAAAAACGCTTACCCAAAATGGAACCGTGGTATTGAAATTTTTCCTTCACGTTTCCCGTAAGGAGCAGAAGAAAAGGTTCCTGGAGCGAATTGATGATCCGGAAAAGAACTGGAAGTTTGCCGCTGCGGATGTGGAAGAAAGGGCGCATTGGGACAAGTATATGGATGCCTATGAATTGATGCTGCCAGCCACATCAAAAAGTTATGCCCCCTGGTATGTACTGCCGGCAGACGACAAATGGTTCACCCGCCTGTGTTTGGCTGCCATCATCGCGCAGGAATTCAATAAGATCGATCCATCCTATCCCGTTATAAGTGCATCCGAAAAAGCAAGGTTGCAGGAGATGCGTGAAAAGCTTCTGAATGAGCCCGATTAATCTATATTTGCGCCATGTTACAGATAAGCCAACGCGGAAATGCCATGCCGCCCTCTCCTATCCGAAAACTCGTTCCTTATGCCGAAGCGGCAAAGAAAAAAGGAATCAAGGTGTACCATCTCAACATCGGGCAACCGGATATTGAGACGCCGCATGAAATGATGGACGCGGTACGTAACGCTAATTTTAAGGTACTGGAATACAGTCATAGTGCGGGTAACGAGAGTTACCGGCGTAAACTGGTAGAATACTATAAAAAAACAGGTATTGAAGTAAACCACCAGCAGATCATAGTTACTACCGGCGGGTCTGAGGCCATACTTTTTGGATTTATGGCTTGTATGGATGCGGGTGATGAGGTGATCATACCTGAACCATTTTATGCCAATTACAACGGGTTTGCGGTAGCGGCGGGAGTAATTGTGAAACCCATCACTTCATATATTGAGAATGGGTTTGCCCTTCCCCCCATAACAGAGTTCGAAAAATCGATCACCCCTCGTACCAGGGCAATCATGGTATGTAATCCCAATAATCCGACCGGTTATTTATACAGCCGGGAAGAAATGGAAATTTTAAAGCAACTGGCTTTGAAGTATGACCTCTTTTTGTTTGCGGATGAGGCTTACCGTGAATTTTGTTACAGTGGCCAACATTTCAGTGCCATGCAATTGGAGGGGGTTGATGACCGGGTCATATTAATGGATACCATTTCAAAGCGCTACAGTGCATGCGGTGCCCGCATAGGAGCATTTATCACTAAAAACCAACAAATACTGGATGCAGCGATGAAGTTTGCCCAAGCGAGGTTAAGCCCGCCGGGATTGGCCCAGATAGCTGCGGAAGCCGCCATTGATCTTCCGGAACATTACTTTGATGCAACGAAAGCAGAATATCTGTTAAGGAGGGATACCCTGGTGAACCGCCTGAATGCCATGCCTGGGGTATATTGCCCCAATCCGGGCGGCGCCTTTTATGCTATCGCGAGGTTACCCATTGATGACGCGGATACATTTTGTCAATGGCTGCTGGAAAGTTTCTCCTGGAACAACCAGACCCTCATGCTGGCTCCTGCCACGGGATTCTATGGCACTCCGGGATTGGGCAAAAATGAGGTGCGCCTAGCCTATGTACTGAATGCCAGCGAAATCAATGCAGCCATGGATTGCCTTGAAAAAGCATTACAGCAATACCAGTCCAGAGATACCGGAAGGGCATAAATTTTTTTTCATCATTTAACCGCCTTTCTCTATTTTTGCGCTCCGTTTGGCGAGGTAGCTCAGCTGGTTAGAGCATCGGATTCATAACCCGAAGGTCGGCGGTTCAAGTCCGCTCCTCGCTACAAAGGCCCCCTGGAAAGGGGGCCTTTTATATTAAAACGCAACAAGTGACAATTCTGAAGGAACCTATATCTATCAGTCTATTAGTTCCTTATAAACTGGTTTTATGTTTAATAATCTCATCAATGGCCGGAAAAAATAAAACAGCAATTGAATAAGACCGTAGGGCAAACGCTGCAAGCGAAATTCGCGGGAGAAGTGTTTAGCAAAAGCCAGCTCTTGCAGGAATCCTATAACGGCTTTCCGGTTGGTTCGTAAGTTATTACTCAGTCCAAATACATTTTCTATAAAATATTCAGTGTGCAAAGCTGGCCGCACTTCCCAGGTAACCAGGGTTTCCCCCTCCTGGCCATTCCACATTGCATGTGGGGTATTACGCGGAATATGGATCAGCGAACCAGCCGGAAACTGTTCCACTTTATCGTTGAGCCGGATGGACAGCATCCCTCTTTTGACGGTAAAAATCTCTTCCTGATGGGGATGAAAATGAACCGGTGGCTCGGGACCGATACCCTGATAACTCATCTGCATGGTCAATATATGCCCCCCGGAATCCAATGCTGTTTGAAGAAAAACAACCTGTTGGCCTGTAAAAGAATTATAGATACGCTTACCTGTATATGCCATAGAATAAAGTCAACCACAAATTTCATCCAGCAACTGGTCAGAATCTTTACAAATGGAATGAATCGCCCAAACTATTGGATGAATTGAATGGATCCGTTATTTTGAGCTGATAAAACCGGAAACAGGATTGAAAAATATCATTTTTTTACACGGAGCCCTGGGAACGGCAGACCAGTTTAAGGAGCTATCGCTATTATTAAAGGACGAATTAAATATTTATTGTCCCAACCTACCCGGGCACGGCGGCTCGCCATTTACCGGGCAGGATTATACCATTCCAAACCTTGCGGCCAGCTTATATCAATATATCATGGAAAATAAGATCCGCTCATCGCTGATCTTTGGGTACAGCATGGGTGGTTACCTTGGTTTATGGTTTGCCTCAAAGCACCCTGAACTCATATCGGGAGTAATTACACATGCCACCAAATACGACTGGACAAGAGTTACAGCAGAGCAGGAAATCAAAATGCTGGATCCGGAAATTATGGAATTGAAAGTGCCGGCGTTTGCGCGTGAACTCGCATCCCGGCACCACCCTCTCGACTGGAAGGATGTCGTTCGAAACTGTGCATCCCTGATTAAAGATTTGGGGAACGAAAACCTGCTGAGCGAAGCAGTACTGAGGACCATAACACTACCCGTGCTGGTTTGCGTGGGCGACCGTGACAAGATGGTAAGTATCGAAGAAACTATTCGCATTTACCGCGAGCTTCCCAATGGCAGCCTGATGATCCTTCCCGACACTCCCCATCCCTTCGAAAAAACCAATCAAACTTTACTGGCGACACTAATACAACAATCAGTAAAGACAAAATGAAAGGAGATGATCACCGGTAATTTGCAATACGGATCAAAGCTTCTACGTCCTGAATGACAATCCGGCGGCCGTTGGAGGAGATGATGCCTGCATCCCTGAATTCCGACAAAACCCGAACAACGTTTTCCCTGGCACTACCTACCAGGTTAGCCAGGTCTTCACGTGACATCCGTATTTCAACTGGTTTGCCGTGAAGTGCATTATCCTTGTATTTTTCGCGCATTACCACTAATTGAAGTGCCAGTCTTTCCCGGACCGAACCATGGCTGAACAGAGTAATATTATTTGCCAACACAGCAAACTCATGGCTTAGGGTTTTGAGCAGGCGCTTACTCAGAACGGGTGATTGTTCCACTGCATTCACGAAATCTTCCTTCGGGATAAAAGCGATGATACTGTCCTCCAGAACGGAACAGGAGTCAGGAAAGCGGTCTTCGGCAAGAACTGCATGATATCCCACGAGTTCACCGCGGCTGGCCACATAAATTATCTGTTCATGTCCCTCCTTATCGACCCTGTATTTCTTTACCATTCCCTTCAAGATATAAAAGATACCGGTTGGATAACTGCCTTCCCGGAAAAGCGTATTCCCCTTAACGTAAGAAGATTCTGTCATCCGGGAAGAAACAAGTTCCCAATCAGCTGCTGGCAATCCTGAAAGAATGGATTCCGACTGGAAATCCCACTGCTGGATGGGGAACAAATGCCTGATACTCATTTTATGAATTCAAAAGTGATAAATATCAATCGCCCAGGAATTGCGACACCTTAACTTTGACAAATGTACCAGCATTCTTCCACAGAGCGTGAAATGGACAAATGGTTCCTTTCGGATGCCGCCTTTCATGAGCTATATCCCAAAGCAATCCGTGATCTGGCCCGCCGGCACTGGACGCCCTTGCTGGTAGCAAGAAAAGCAGCGGGCTTCCTGGCAACCGACATGGGAGCACGGATATTGGATATTGGCAGCGGGGCGGGCAAATTTTGTATAGCGGCGGGATATTATCAGTCGCGTTTACACATCACAGGTGTAGAACAGCGGGCATACCTGGTAGAACAGGCCAACAACGCCCTCAGGCAAACAGGTTTAGAGAATGTAACCTTCATCAATGCTAATTTCACGCAGATCAAACTAAAGGAGTATGATCACTATTATTTCTACAATTCCTTTTACGAAAACCTGGCAGGTACAGAGAAAATAGACGAGGAGGTGGAACAGTCGGTGGAATTGTTTGAATATTACAGTCACTACCTCTGCAAGCAACTATATAATGTACCCAAAGGAACCAGGCTGGTAACCTATCATAGTCTTGAAACGGAGATTCCTCCGGATTTCCAGTTGGTGAGCACCGACGTTAATGACTACCTGAAATTCTGGATAAAGACTTAGGATATCTGTAAAAACAAAGCTACATGTTCAGACCGAAAATACTGGACACACTCAAGGGGTATACCCAACAACAGTTGATGCGCGACCTCACTGCTGGAATCATTGTCGGAATCGTGGCGCTGCCTCTGGCAATTGCATTTGCAATAGCATCAGGTGTATCACCGGAAAAGGGTTTAATCACAGCGATTATTGCAGGTTTCATTATCTCAGCGCTGGGAGGCAGCAGGGTACAGATTGGTGGGCCCACCGGGGCGTTCATAGTTGTAGTATATGGAATAGTGGCGGAGTATGGCGAAAATGGATTGATCATTGCAACTTTCATAGCGGGATTTATATTGTTGCTGATGGGCTTACTGCGAATGGGAACGCTGATCAAGTATATCCCTTACCCGCTGGTAACAGGTTTCACCACAGGGATTGCACTCATCATTTTCTCTTCGGTAATAAAGGATTTTTTTGGTCTTCAAATGGGGGCAGTTCCGGCAGATTTTATATCGAAATGGGTGGCATATTCACAATCTCTGAATTCTGTAAACTGGCAGGCAGTAATAATATCAGTGACAACTATATTAATCATTCTCTACTGGCCCCGAATTACGTATAAAATTCCAGGTTCGCTGATAGCCATAATAGTGACAACTGTAGCGGTAAACTGGTTTGCTATACCTGTGGAAACCATTGGTGGGAGGTATGGATCCATCAGCGCCAGTATTCCCTCCCCTTCCTTTCCGGAGCTGAGATGGGAAATTTTGAGAGATATGATCAGGCCTGCATTTACCATTGCCATGTTAGGTGCCATTGAATCCTTGTTGTCTGCTGTTGTTGCGGATGGTATGACCGGGGGGAATCATCGAAGTAATACAGAATTGGTTGCACAAGGAGCCGGGAATCTCTTTTCTGCAGCATTTGGAGGAATACCGGCCACAGGAGCCATTGCGCGTACCGCCACCAATGTAAAAAACGGGGGGCGAACTCCCGTGGCGGGAATGGTGCATGCCCTTACCCTGTTGCTGATTGTATCATTTGCCGGAAAGTGGGCATCTCTGATCCCGATGGCAACACTTGCCGGGATACTGGTGACCGTGGCATATAATATGAGCGAGTATAAAAACTTCTTTTCCATTGCACGAGGATCAAAGAGTGATGCTGCTGTTTTGGTAACCACCTTTTTGCTGACTGTATTAGTTGACCTGACCGTGGCCATAGAAATCGGAATGGTATTGGCAGCCTTTCTATTCATGCGAAAAATGACTCAATTCAGTAATGTTGCTTCTGTAAAACAGGAACTGTCAGAAAAAGCTGGTGGCGATGAAACGAAACAGACGGACATGCTTCTTCTTCCAAAGGATGTGGAGTTATTCGAAATCAATGGTCCACTCTTTTTTGGAGCTGCCTTTAAATTCAAGGATGCCATTAATGTCATAGAAAATCCTCCGAGAGCAATTATCATCCGTATGCGCAATGTACCGATCATAGATGCCACGGGTATCAACATACTGAAGGAGGTACACAGATCAGTGAGTAAGCGTGGCATAAAGCTGATCCTGGCCGAAGTAACTAGTGAGCAGGTAGTACAGGAGCTACGCCAGTCGAGGCTACAATTTGCCATTGGCAAGGCAAACATCGTACCCGGCATTGAAGATGCGATAAGGCGATACCAGCAATGGAGCAAAGTGTCTCAATAATAAAATTACTAATTTTTTTAGCTTTTTCACTTACCTTTATCCCTGAACCCATCATGGATAAATGTATCTTAATTGCAAAACATATTTCAGTTTCAGGTATGGTACGTTTAAGACAGAAGAATTGGTACAGGCGGCGGCGGACCTGGGGATCACAGCCCTTGCACTCACCAATATCAATAATTGTTCGGATGCTTGGGATTTTTATACTTCCTGTAAGAAACATGAGATAAAACCCATACTGGGAGCGGAAATAAGAAATGGTGATGCATTTTGCTATGTGCTTCTGGCTGCATCGGTCCAGGGATTTGAACACATCAATACTTTTTTATCTGACCACCTTTTAACCGGTAAACCATTTCCTCCAGATGCAGGTTCCAACCCTTTACTTGGGTCAGGGTCGGATGTTTACATTATTTACAGACCAGGAGATAAAAAACCTGAAAATTTATGCAGTAATGAATTTGTTGGGGTAAGCCCCTATCATATTACTAAATTATTTGGTTTTCCCATCACCCAATTACAACACAAATTGGTGATTTTACACCCGGTCAGTTTTCAGAACAGAAAATATTTTAATGCACACAGGTTGTTACGCGCCATAGATAACAATACCCTCCTATCGATGTTAAAAGCAGAACAACACGGCAGTATGGATGAACTGTTTATCAGTCCGTCGGCTTTGATGGCAGCTTTCATCTCCTACCCCTTCATCATTACCAATACCATCAGTTTAGTGGACGCCTGTCATCTGGAGATGGAAATGCATACCGATAAGAATAAAAAAACATTCAGTGCCTCCATAGAAGATGATCGTTTATTGCTTTCCAAACTTGCATATAACGGATGTGCCGCGAGGTATGGAATTCATAACCAAAAAGCCCTGAAGCGGGTGAAGAAGGAGCTTCAAATCATTGATGAAATGGGATTCAACACCTATTTCCTGATTACCTGGGATGTGATCCGGTATGCGCAGGGACGTGGATATTTTTATGTTGGCAGAGGAAGTGGTGCCAACTCAATCGTAGCCTATTGTTTACAGATTACGGATGTAGATCCACTTGAGTTGGATTTATATTTCGAAAGATTCCTGAATCCACACCGGTCATCACCCCCGGATTTTGATATCGATTTTTCCTGGGTTGATCGTGATGATGTGATTGATTATATTTTCAAACGTTATGGAAAAAGACAAGTAGCCCTCCTGGGTATGATAACTACATTTCAATACAATGCCATTGTACGTGAACTGGGTAAGGTATTTGGATTACCGAAAGCAGAGATCGACCAACTTTCCGTTAAAGGATATTATTCCCACGCATCGGCCTTCGATGAAAAACAGGCAGGGGATCGAATTCAGCAATTGATTTTAACGTATGGAAAGTTGTTGGTGAACTTTCCAAATCATCTGAGCATACATCCGGGAGGGATGCTGATAAGTGAGTTGCCTATGTACCGGTATACAGCAATTTACATGCCTCCAAAAGGGTTTCCTACCACCCAGATCGATATGTTCGTGGCGGAAAAAGTGGGACTATTCAAACTGGATATATTAAGCCAGCGCGGCCTGGGACATATTAAAGAGACCTTGCAGTTGGTAAAGAAGAACCAGAATAAAAACATCCAAATCCATGAGATTGAAAATTTCAAAAAAGATGTGAGGGTTCGGGAACAAATTAAACGGGTGGATACTATCGGATGTTTTTACATTGAGAGTCCGGCCATGCGTCAATTACTTAAAAAATTAGAATGTGACGATTATATCACCCTGGTGGCTGCAAGCTCCATTATACGGCCGGGAGTATCCAGCAGTGGAATGATGAAAGCCTATATTGAACGGTATCATGATCCTGCATCAATAAAATATGTACATCCTGTAATGAAGGAATTACTGGAAGAAACCTTTGGGGTGATGGTATACCAGGAAGATGTAATCAAAGTAGCCCACCATTTTGCCGGGTTAGATATGGGAGAAGCGGATATTCTCCGCAGAGCCATGAGTGGTAAATACCGTGGCAACGAAGAGATGATCCGGATCCGGGGCAAATTCTTTGAAAACTGCAGGGAAAAAGGGATTGAGGAAACTATTACCAAGGAGGTATGGAGACAAATAGAAAGTTTTGGAGGATATAGTTTTTCAAAGGCGCATTCCGCATCATTTGCAGTGGAAAGTTACCAGAGTCTTTACCTTAAGACCTATTACCCCAAAGAGTTCATGGTAGCTGTAATCAACAATTTCGGAGGGTTCTACAGTCGTGAACTGTATTTCTACGAGTTGGAAAAAATGGGTGCCTGCATACATGCACCGTGTATCAACAATAGCGAATGGTTGACCAACATAAAAGGAGAAGATGTATATGTAGGTTTTATTCATTTAAAATCGCTGGAGCAGGCTGAAATCGAAAACCTGATCGTAGAGAGGAATAAATACGGAGTTTTTTATGACCTGCAAGATTTGCTGGAACGAACAGGTATCGGAAAAGAAACCTTGAACACACTGATTCGGATAAATGCACTTCGGTTCACCGGAAAATCGAAAAAGCAATTACTATGGGAAGCCAAT
Organism: uncultured Flavihumibacter sp.; assembly: GCA_965649495.1. Classification (GTDB taxonomy): domain Bacteria; phylum Bacteroidota; class Bacteroidia; order Chitinophagales; family Chitinophagaceae; genus Flavihumibacter. The sequence goes on from CBFGLD010000070.1 coordinate 10,589, forward strand.
TTACAGCATTCAAAAAAACATAAAACCGGGAGAGAGGTGGCCTTATTCCATCATCCGATCCAGGACTACCGATTACCTGATTTACCGGAATATCCTTTAGAAGAATTGTATGATCAATTAGAACTAATGGGATTCCCATTACACAATCCATTTCCATTGGTAGATGATGACCCTTCTTTATTTGTTAAAGCATCTGAAATGGGGGGGCATAAAAACCAAACTGTAAAAATGCTGGGCTATCTGATTACAACGAAGCCGGTAAAAACGGTAAAGGGGGAGCTGATGTGTTTTGGGACCTTTATTGATTCCATGTTGGATTGGATAGATACCGTCCATTTTCCAGACAGCCTTAAACGGTACCCATTGGCCGGCACAGGATTTTATCAACTGACTGGTGTAGTGGTGGAGGAATTTGGAGTCTTTACCCTGGAAGTACAGTATTTGAATAAATCGGGCTTAAAAAAGCGAAAACCAGATGTTATTAAACAGTGACAGGCTCATAGCACATCTTGACCTGGATAGTTTTTTTGTCAGTGTTGAATGCCTTAAGAACCCGGTGCTTACAGGCAAGCCGCTGTTGGTAGGCGGATCCGGGGATCGGGGTGTAGTAGCAGCTTGTAGTTATGAAGCACGCAGGTTTGGCATTCATAGCGCGATGCCGATGAAGCTGGCAAAGAGACTCTGTCCCCATGCATTAGTGATAAGTGGTGACATGGAAGATTATAGTAAATATTCCAAACTGGTCACTGAAATCCTTACGGATAAGGTACCTCTCTTTGAAAAATCATCCATTGACGAGTTTTACGTAGACCTAAGCGGAATGGATAAATTTCACAGTTCCCGATTATTTACTGCCGACCTGAAAAAAACCATTACAAATGAAAGTGGATTATCCATTTCCTATGCTATGGCCAGTAATAAACTGGTCAGCAAGGTAGCTACCAATGAGGTAAAACCCAATGGCCAGATGGAAATACCTTTTGGAGAGGAAAAGACCTTTCTCGCTTCGCTTCCGGTGGCCAAGCTACCAGGTGTTGGAAAAGAAACATCTCAGCTCCTGGAACGAATGGGTGTTGAAACCATTAGAACCCTGAGTGAAATTCCCGATGTAATGTTGTACAAGCTGCTCGGAAAAAATGGAAAGAATCTATGGCGCAAAGCCAATGGAATAGATGAAACACCCGTAATACCCTACAAGGAACAAAAATCGATCTCAACCGAACAAACCTTTAGGACAGACACTATAGATACCAGTTTCCTATATGCGCAATTAGTCCGGATGACAGAAAGTATTGCCTTTGAACTGAGGCAACAGAATAAATTAACAGGTTGTGTGACGATCAAATTAAGGTATGCCAATTTTGACACGGTCACCAGGCAAAGCAATATAGCATTTACCGCTGCGGATCACATCCTGCTTGCCATGGCAAAACGATTATTAGATCAATTATACGACCGTCGCATGCTGGTAAGGTTGTTGGGCATAAGGTTTACTCAGCTTATTCCTGGAAATTACCAGATCAGCCTGTTTGATGACACACAGGAAATGATACGATTATACCAGGCCATTGACAGTATCAAAGCCAGCTATGGAGAAGGAGGAGTTATTCGGGCAAGGGGCCTATGATCCATTATTATTCTTAACCTGCAAGTTCATCCAAACGATACCCGCCAGTAGCAGAATTGCCGCAAAAAGGAGCATTTCATTGGTATGGGGGATTGCAATAAAAAACATGGCAGTGAAGCCCTGGGCCATCAGGGTTGCTTCGGTAATCAAGATACCCACTATAAAAATCCATATGGATACTGGAACTCGTGACCGGAAAGTAACAAGGATACCTTGTCTGATGAGCCATCCAATCAGGAAAAGCGAAACAAATCCCAAAAGTACCAGGTGAAGATAGCCGATTACCACAGGTCGGTATGCAAAAGCATATTTACTTAATGACGGGAAGATAGAAAGGGATTGTAAAAGAATTTTGATGGTCAGTGCAAGTAAAGAGAGAATCCAGATTTGTTTAACAGCAGGGTCGTGAAGCTGCGCACCTGCTTTTCGTATA
>CBFGLD010000071.1:0-12637 GCA_965649495.1 uncultured Flavihumibacter sp.
TTTAGTCATGAAAACCGTATGAAGATTCAGGCAGAACCGGTCACTCTGCCTGAATATAAAAACGCTTGGGATCTTAAAAAACTCGTGAATGGGTATCTTTTATTTAGTGTACTGATCATCATAGCCGCAATTTCTTTACCCTTGTTTGCGAAAAAAATTGCTATACTCACTGGGCTCCGGGAATCATTTGTGGGTACGGTTTTCCTTGCTATCAGTACCTCTCTTCCGGAACTCGCCGTTTCCATTTCAAGTATACGAATGGGTGCTTTTGACCTGGCGGTGGGTAACCTTCTTGGATCAAATTTATTCAACATCTTTATCCTCGCTATCGATGATATTTTTTACACGAAAGGATTATTGCTTAAGGATGCTTCTGACAATCATTTAAGTTCCGTTTTGTCGGTAATAATAATGTCTGCCATCGTAATAATTGGTCTCACTTACAGGTTTACTGGTAAAAGATTCATTCTTGCCTGGGACGCTGCGTTGATTCTCCTCATTTACATGATCAATCTCCTGGTACTATTTAAGTTTATATGATTCACCATTTAACCGATTTAAAAACTATACGAGAATATCCTGCTTTTTCGTACAAAACCCCAACCTTTCTCCGTGACAATTTCACAATATCCGAATAGGCAGTATGATCCCCTTTTTCTCCATCCGGACCTTTGTCTACCAAAATATTTTTGGTATAATTTAGGCCGTCATTAAAACTGACCCTGAGCGTTAGGTTATTCCTTTGCTTTGTATCTGCGGCATTACAGAAAGCGATGATATTTCTTCCTCGCTTTTTCCCAATGGTAAGAATACTCCCCTGGTTAACGGGATCTGGCAGATTCTGGTCAAAATAACTGGTATCCCAGCTATGACCTCCGTCACTGCTAATGCTTACGATACGGGCACGGGTATCGCCTTGTTGGTTGCGTGAGTTCATCATTAGTCGGTCGCCACTCATTTCTGCAGCCATGGATTCATTTCCACCAGGTATACTAACAATCTCGGATATCTGAAATGATTTACCATGATCATCCGAATAAAATCCATGTGCTTTATAGTCTTCAAATTTTTTTATTGGATCGCCAGATGAATGGTTAGCAGCAACGTATATCCTACCATTGTACTTTCCACTGCTAAACTGCATTGCATGACCCGGTGTATTTGCATAACTGCGCCAATCTTCTTTAAAATTGTAATTAGAATTTATTGCTGGTTGTTTAGGACGGTGGACCTGCATCGTAATATTAACAGGATCTGACCAGGTTTCTCCGCCATCCACTGAGGTTTTATACCATACCTCTCGCAGCCCATGACCTTTACGCACCTCACCCTCATGATTATTACCAGTATTGTAAAACAAAAAGATCCGCCCTTCTGGATGCTGAGGATCTGAAAGATCCACCACGGGTGCGGGATTGCCTGCTTGTAAGGCATCATAATCCACCACCGTTTTAAGGGCCGACCAGGACCTGCCCTTATCTTTACTCACTTTAAGTACAATATTAATGTCTCCAAAATCACCGGCATTATGAACCCGACCCTCACTGAAGGCAAGGAGTTTTTCATCCGGCAACCGAATTATGGCTGGAATCCGATAGCTTTTGTGACCATCTTTCCCGGATTCAAAAACAGTTACTGTTTTTTTTTGCGAATAAACCTGTAAGCTGCAGAATAATGCGAATATCACTATCAATTTCCTCTTCATGATCTGTATATTTTTGAACTAAATGATTTTTGTAATTTTTCTTGCTGTACCAGGTATAAGCCAGTGATAACCAAGGTACAGCCCGCCACTGTAAATTCACTTAATGGTTCCTTCAGTAGTAGCGCTGCCAACAGGAAACCGAAAATCGGACATAAATAAAGCCAGTAGGAGGCTTGTATTGGATTCTGCTTTAAAAGTCGCATCCATGCCAGCACAGCAATAATGGACACCGGAATAGCCAGCCATAAAGTACCCAGCCAAAAGTGTTGGTCGTATATGTTCCGATCTTTATGATATAAGATTAAGGTTACGGGTAACAGGAATATTCCACCTGCCAGTGTTTGCCACCCATTAATGGTAAGTATGTGTAAACCATTCCAGGAACATCGCGAATAATATATAGCACCTCCTGAATATGCGATCATACTAAGGAACAATAGAATCAATCCATTACTGCTGGAATGGCTGCTTTTTAATAGGGGCCAGGCTGCTATTAATACCCCAACAGTGCATATAACAAGACTCAAAATAGATCTAAATCCTATCTTATATCTAAATACAAATGCAGCCATGATACTGATAAATACAGGATTTATCGCAATGGAGAGGCTTGCCAGTCCGGCTGCGGTGGATTGCATCGCCCAAACATATAAACCCAGGTAGAGGCTGATATTGAGTATGCCGTAAACGGCTATTGATTTCCACTCCCCTTTTCTGGGTAAACGGTTACCCAGAAAAAGGTGTGTTATCAGTAACATAATGACTCCGGCAATGGCAAATCTTGTAAGCGCTAGCACAAGTGGCTGCACTGATTGTAAACCGATGCTTGTGGCTGTGGCAGCCGAAGCCCATAAAACCGCAAAGCTAATTCCTGTCCAAATTAAACCTCTCCTCATGGTTTCATCCTTATTTAATCGGGATACGGAAAGTTGAGGCAGGTAGGCCTTCATTATTTACCAGGTTTCCAATGCAGTATGGCTGCCATCCGTAGTAAAGAATTTTTGGATTTCCCGTAACAGGAATGATTACCTGTTTCCCTTTGATGATGGCGTCTGCTTCATGAATGCCATCAAGTGAAAATCCGCTCAAATCCTTTCCATCGCTAGTTTCCAGCCAGTCAGTGGCATTAGTGAAACGAACAATGATATTGCCCTTTTTGTATTTGGCATCCCGTGGTAGCGGGCCACTGGCTACCACTTCATTATGACCGTAATAATATTTAAATGCTAATAAGGCCAGGCGTTCACCAATCACTTTTTTGTTACGGGGATGTATGTCCGATGGTGCACCAACATCACTGCTCACGCACATCCCGCCATTTTTAATAAGGTCCAGGGCATTCTTTTGTTTGTCGCGGAACATGGGCCATAACTGCGACCGGTAGTTTAGGGTATCAATAGAAGATAATTGCACCCAATAAAATGGCATAGCAGGCTTTGACCACTTTTTTCGATAATCTGTTATCATTAGTTTCATTAAATCTGCATATTCTTCTACCCTGTCCAGTTCCTGGGCATTGGATTCTCCCTGGTAAAAAAGGAAACCGGTAACCGATAGTGTTGTCAATGGCGCTATACCCGCTTCATAGGCAAACCCAGGTTTATACGGATGATTCGGTCCAAGGCTATCGCCTTGAATATCTACCGCTAACCCAATGTTTTGTTGAGCACGCTCCCGTACCCATAACGGAAGGTTATCGTTTTCTAACCAATTTCCCTTAATTTTTTTTGAAAAAACCTCTGATGAAGCAAGGGCTTCCCTGCTGATAAAGGTTTCAATGGGTGCACCCCCGATTGATAAATTAACGACCCCGATCGGTATCATTTCCCGAAGAACCAATTGTTTGGCAAAATAATAAGCAACTGCACTCATGTCCTTGCTGGAATTGCTATCGCATTGCTGCCAGCTTCCCTGGTAGAATTTGTCAGGATACAATCGATGCCGTATAGAATCGGGGTAAGTTGTACCGTAAATACCTTTTCCCGCATATGTAGGATTGTAAAATCGGACCAGTGGTTGGTCTGAATTCTGTATTTCTTCCGTAAAATGCTTTTCAGATCGCAAAGGCCATTCCATGTTGCTTTGTCCGGTACAGATCCAGATATCCCCCACCATGATATTATCAAGGCAAATACTATCTTTCCCACCGTAAATGTTCATCATTTCAGGAATGGAGCTGGCTTCTTGTGCCGGAAAGCTAATTTCCCAGGTAGAGTCCACTCTTGTAACATCACTTCTTTCGTAGTCCAGGTAACGGATACGGATGTTGGTTCCGGGAACCGCTTTTCCACGCACCATCACCGGTGCTTTTCGCTGCAATACCATGTTGGATCCTGTCATGGGATCCAGTTCAAATTGGGAATATCCCAATAAGGGAAGCATACTCAATAATGACAAAAGGGTTTTCATGATTTCAGGTATTGTTCCAGAATCTGGTGGCAGTACCATTCCTGCCTTGGCAAATGGAAAGGCCCCTTGAACAGGTTTCCTTTGGCTGTTTGTGCGATGGTTCCATCCCGGTGTAAATATCCGAACCATTCGCCATTTTCCTTATCATGAAAATTTGCATATGCATACTCGTGTACCTGTTTGTGCCATTCCGCATATTTAGAGTTACCCGTTATCAGGTATGCCAGCAGGGTAGCAATGATGGTTTCATTTTGAGGCCACCAGAATTTCATATCCTGCCAGTATTCCTGCACTGGTTTTCCATATACATCACGGAAATACAGAATACCACCAAACTCCTTATCCCAACCGCGTTCAAACATATAATCCAGCATTCTGCATCCCAATGCTATTAACTGGGGATCATTATTGCGGTGCCTCGCCTCATGCAGAATAAACCAGGCTCCTTCAATTGCGTGACCCGGGTTTAGAGTACGGCCATCCAGGTGATCAATAATGGTCCCGTCCGGCGCCACCTGCTCCATTACACAACGGATATCATCTTTTACAAAAAGCGTTTGGATCTGCAGAATCCAGTTGCTTATCCATTCATCACAGCTCTCATCTCCTATGGTTTCACGCAACTGTTGTGCCGTATTGATGAGAATCATTGGTATCCCTATTCCAACGGTTGGACGGGTACCGGTAAACTTAGGGGCCAGCAAACCGGGAACAGTGGCGTATTCAATACACTTACGGAATAATTTTCTGGCCCGGGCTGCCGCTTCCTGGTCACCACTTGCTTTAGCATAGGCAGCCATTGCTATAACTGCGAATGTTTCTGAAAAAAAATACCGACGTTTCCTGATGGGTCTGCCATCCCTGGTTACATGAAAAAACATTTGTCCATCCGTATCAAAGCAATGTTTTACCAGGAACTCGTATCCCAGACGTGCCCCTTCCAGCCATTCCGCTTTTGGCTCTATAGTATTGTATAACGTGGATAACAACCAGGTGGCCCTACCCTGTATCCAAACCGCTTTATCATCATCTATCAGGCTGCCATCCGCATCGCGCATTAACAGGAACCCTCCATGGTCATGGTCGTAAGACCGGGGAAACCAGAATGGTACAGTATCCTGCAGCAACTGGCTGGTATAAAATTTCTTTAATTCCAATAGTTCTTGAATCGTGTAAGCCATTTTTGGTCAATTATCTGGGGTTTGTTCCTCGTAATCATTTGATCGGGGGCGCAGGTAATATAGCTGTACAACAAGGGCAAGGATAACGATTACCGATAACATGGCAAATCCTTTTCCCAGATTACCAGCATCCGTTAGTTTACCCAAAATGTTCGTAATGAAAGCCCCGAAAAATACGCCTGTCATATTCATTATACCATATGCTGTTGCACGATACCTCGCAGAAACAAACTGGCATAGAATCGGCATATTGTTGGCATCGAACATGCCGAAGCCAAATCCAAAACAACATGCTGCCAGTATGATATGAAGCAGTGAATCGCCATACCCGATCAGCAGGAGGGATGGAACCGTAAGTCCCAGTCCAATGGCACTGGTATAGATCCTTCCCTTTACTGTTTGCTGAACCCATTTATCAGATAATATCCCGCCGGTAATCACTCCCAGGAAAGAGGAAGCGGCAATGGTTATGGTGGCAATGGGACCTGCCTGGGCCATATCGATTTCCAGCTTTTGTGAAAACAGGGTTGGCAACCAGTTTTTGGTGGCCCATCCAGGTAGGCTGGGCACTGCAAAATAAAACAAGATGATCCAGAATGATATATTAGTGAATAATAGCCCCAGACCCCTGAATAAGGATGCCTGTTGGTTCATTAGGCCCTGGCCGGCGCTGCCAGTTTCATGGCGGTCTTGCTTTTCCTTTAATAGGACCACGAGTACCAACGAATACAAGACACCTGCCAGTCCAAAGGTGCGGAAAGTATCCTGCCAGGTAAATGTGGCGGCTATTGTTGCGCCAAAGCCCCCTAATGCCTGTCCCATATACAAGCCTGTCATGTGGATACCTACTGCCAGCGACCTTGTCTTCGATGAATGAAAATCCGCAATTAACGATAATCCGGCGGGTATGTAAAGTGCTTCACTAACGCCCATGATTGCCCGCAACCAATACAATTGGTTGAAAGTTGTTGCAAAGCCCATGGCATAGGTAACCCCCGACCAGACGAATAGGCTTCCTATGATTAGCCATTTTCGATTAAGCCTGTCTGCAATAATGCCTGATACCGGACTCATAAATCCATAGATCCATAAAAAAATAGCCATGAGTATTCCGAAATTTTCCGCCGATTGTAACTCGGCGATATCCATTTGCATCGTGGGCTTCATGGTCGATAACATCTGCCGGTCCATATAATTCAGCAGGGCTACCACCCATAAGAGCCCCACAAGTATCCAGGGATATTTTTTAGAATGGGTCATGCTTAGTTATTGATTAAGGTTCCAACCAGGATATAAGGGGTGCGAACACCAGCTCTGATCTCACCGCTCGGAATGATAAAATGGTCTTTCCAGGATATTGCTTGTGCAGTTACCGGTACGGGTGCGTCAATGGTACCTATCCGGGCCCATTGATCTATTGCTGTCCGATACCGCAGTAGTTCGCGGCTAAAACCGGGATGATTCACCTGTAACCGGTTTTTTTCATTAAGGAGCGAGTCTTTTTTTTGTGGATCTGTCTCCTGGCTGATGGCAGCAAGCAGGGTCTCTACTTTGGTGAAGGTTTCTCCACGGTCGCCGCCAAAGAGCAGGATATCCCCATCACTTGTTACCGAGCCGGTCCCTGCAGCCATGGCATATGGCAGGCATGCTTTTTCAGACCATGTTCCTTTCCGGGTATCATAGGCAAAGAGTGATCGATACAACTCGCTGATGCCATTTGGGTCTTTTCTTCTTCCTCCGGCCAGGAATAGCTGCTCGCCTGCAGTTGTTTGAACCGTAACCAATACTGCATGTGAAACTTTTTTAGGAATGTCCGCCAATTTGTTCCACCCCTTTTCCGGGTTTTCCAAGTCCAGGAACAGGAATTGTGAGCTGGTTTCCGACACCGATTCTCCACCGGCAAGGTACACACGTCCACCAATATATACCGCCGATGCATTAGCTATTGCTTGAGGAAGGTGTGGCAGGTCTTTCAGGATCACTTCTTTGCTTTTTTCATCCCATTGCACCAGGATAGAACGTGTGGTGGGCCCGGCCGGGGTCTCGCCCCCTACATATACGATGCCCTGCGGGGTGGAGCAGGATGCGCCGTAAGCACCCGAAAAAGGAAGGTTGTCAGTTTTAACCAATGTCATACGTGCACCATCCCCTAGCGAATAAACATAGAGATTAGGGTGATATATTTTGGTGCCTCCCTCCCAGGGTAATCCAAAAGGAAAATTTGCACCCCCGGCAATCAACAGGTGATTTTGGTGTATACCCGATAAGGCACCGGCTACACCCAGTGCGTGCACCTGGCCCGGGGGGGCTGGAAGCTCTGCTCCCTGCTGCCATTCAACACGGATATCTTTCCCTGCCTCTTTGCAGGAATTTAAACTGATTAACATTGTCAGGACTATATAAATGCTAAATGAACGGAACATCTCAGGTGGTTTCCGTTTGCGGACTACGTGAGCAATAAGTGTAGAACAAAAGCTGGCCCCTCTCCTGGCGGAACTGCCCAAACTGTTTTGGGTCCATGTTACGGACCGGTAACCGGAATGTTCCACAATCCAATCCGACCAGTTTCATATAAGCTTTTCCGGTAGCAATGCCGCCATATTTGCCCAGCAAGCGGATCATGTCAATAGACTCCTGTTGCAAAGCCCTGGCTTTCTCCAAATCATTTTGTTCAAATGCATGGATCAGTGAATAATATAACGGTGCTGCATAATTGAAAGTACTGCCTACGGCTCCTTTTGCTCCAAGTACCAGGGCCGACAACATATTTTCATCCCGCCCCCACAGCATATCATATTTGCCGTCTTTAAATCGAATACAGGATAGGAAATCCATGAAATCTTCATGCGTATATTTAATGCCTGCAAAATTTGGGATGAGCCCATCGATCTTTTGCAACAGGTCGATCATATTGAAGGAGACGCCGGTAAGTACGGGAATATGGTAATAATAGAAGGGCATGTCAGGCACAACTTCTGCCACCGAATGGCAACAGGCAGCCAACTGTTCAATAGTAGCAGGCTTAAAATAAAAGGGTGCAGTGAATGAAATGGCATCCAGGCCAACAAATTGTGCATGCTGTGCCAGTTCCCGGCAATCACTCAAGGAAGTGCCGCCCAACAATGGCATAACGGTAAAATCGGGGTCATTTCTGGAACAGGCTGCCCACGCTTCCGCTACCGCTTTCTTTTCAGCCAGTGAAAGGGAAACCCCTTCACCTGTGGACCCAACAATAAAGGCACCCGTAATTCCATTGTTTTTAAGAAATGCATAGTATTCCGGGATAATAGAAATGTTTATGTTGCCAGCTGCATCCATGGGAGTAAACGGTGCAGCTATTAGGCCTTCCAGGTGTTTCATCTGCTCTGATTTAATGTGGTCAATTTAGTAATTCTATTACAGTAAGGGTAAAAAATGCCGGAAGCAGGAATACTTCCGGCCAAACATAGAGAACCATTAATAAATGATACGTAACGTGCTTTGAAGTATGTTTAGTTGGGTTTGGAGGTGGCATATCCCGGCGTTTGATCCACAGTTGGATCATCGGTCCAGATAGATGGGGGGATGGGCCACAGGATCATATGTGCCTGGGTGCTTGGATCCAAAACACCATAAGGGTGACTGGAAGATTTGAACACCATGGGCTGCCCTCCAATTCTCATCCGTCGGAGATCATACCACCGCTTACCTTCGTGAACAAATTCTTTCATACGCTCTTCAAAGATGGCTAATTCATTAGCGTCCTGGGTTCCGCTAACAAAAGGAGCCGGATCATTTACTTCGCCACCAAATGCCCTGTCGCGTATGGGTTTGATGTATTCGGCGGGATCTCCGCCCTCTGCATTTACAATTTCGGCCAACATCAACAATCTGTCTGCTTCGCGGTAAATCGGCCAGTCGTCAGCGAAATATCGCTTATTGGCATCGATAGTGCCCAGAAATTTTACCATTGCGGTATTCCTTACTGTAACCGTATAGGGATCTGTGTTGGTATTTACTTTGTAATAATCGTAAAAAGTAGCATCGCGGCGTTTGTCTGCCAAATCATAAGACTGGTACAACTCAAATGTATAACGGTAGCGCTGGATGATCTGTTGTGAATTGGTCTGTGCGATTTGTAAAGGATCTGTCAGGAAGTTTCCTGCTCCGGCACTGGCTGTTGAATCCTTGTAATGCTGCCCGTCAAAGTTGAAAGTGGAATAGGTGAATGCGGCCACTGATGGCATTTCCGCCTCTCCTACCCGGAAGGGAAGGGCAAAGATGATCTCTTCGTTTCTTTTTTTGTTATATGCAAAAACATCTTTGAAATTACCGACAAGTGATGTACCCGTAACAGCCTGCAGGGCAGCTTTAGCGGTGGATAAATCTGTAGTATTACCATATACTTTGGCCGACCACAAGTGAACTTCACCCTGCAGCATAAGCGCTGCATTGGGATTCCACTCGTATTTGCTCCCTACGCCAGTGGATCCAAACAATTCAACCGCCTTGTTGGCATCATTCTTAACTACCGCCAGTACTTCCGCTTCGGTAGAACGCGCCCGGCGAAGTTTTACCTGGTCTGTATTTCCGTTCAGTACCTCCGGTTCCAGCCAGATGGGAACTCCTCCATAGGTGCGCAACAGGTGGAAATAATAATAAGCCCGCATGGAATGGGCCTGGGCAAGCAGGTAGTTTTTCTTGGCATCCGCCAGGAAACCTACTTCGTTGACCTTCTGTATAAATAGGTTCAATTGCAGAATGGGGTTATAGAATCCACCCCAACTTCCTATTCCGGCTGAGTTTTCATCGATTCTCTGTTCAATGATGGGCAATTCATTCAGGGAGGTGCTTTGTACATCCACATTGCTTAATCCGCCACCCCGCATTTCACCCATACGATAAAACATAAAACTGTTGCCGCGGAACTGGTTATGCAAACCCACCATAAAATTGGTGACCTGGGCTTCGTTCTGCCAAAAGTTACCATCGCTGAAATAATCTTCCGGCGCCAGCTCCAGGGTCTTCCGGCAGGAAGAGAACACCACCAGGGCAACCAGTGCCATCCCTATGATTTGATTGATCTGTTTCATGTCAAAATATTTTTGAAAAATGCAATTAATTAAAAGGTAAGGTTGGCTCCGAAGATCAGGGATGTCGGTATCGTATAAGCGCTGTTTTGCGACCCTGTACGTTCCGGCAGGTTGATCATGCTGTTGGTAATGTATCCCAGGTTCTGTCCCGTTGCTGTGAGTGTGAGCCCGCTGATATGGTAACGCTTCAGGAAACTGGCTGGGATAGAATAGCTGAGTGATACCTCCCGGAATGCCAGGTAACCTGAATTAACCCAGAAATAACTGCTGGGACGATCGAAATTCTTCGTATTCAGCTGGTCGGCCCAGGTATAACGGGGATATTTGGCCCCCGGGTTTTCGGGAGTCCAGGTTTCCTTTACAATGCTGGTGGCATTGAATTCTCCCTGTGCAGACGCCAATGACCAAAGCTGCATAAAATCCTGTTGCACATGTCCCAACGCAAAATCTACCCGGGCAAACAAAGAGAAACTTTTCCAGGATACCGTAGTGTTCATACCACCAGTCCAGCGGGGAAGTGTTCTGCCCATGGATACGCGGTCACGGTAATCAATCGTATCGTTCTTGTCAATATCTTTCCACATGACATCACCCAGTTTTGCGGATATAAATTTGTCCTGCTTACCTGGAGTGTTCAAGCCCAACTGGTCAATAAGTTGCTGGCTCGCCACGGGTTTTCCGGCTGCACCATTCTGGTGCACGTAACCTGCCGCCAGGTCAATTTTATTATACGATTGCAGATCCTTTTCGTTCCGGATGATGCCTTCTGGTACATAACCAAATACTTCGCCCCATTCTTGTCCTTCCTGGAAGCCACCTACCCAGATCACTTTACCGGAAGAAGGATCATATACCTGTACACCACCCTGGCGATTGTTCTCATTTCCGTTGAAGGGCAGTTCCAGGATAGTATTCTTATTCCAGGCAGCATTGGCTGCAACAGTCCAACTGAGGCCTTTGCGGTTAACCAACTTGTATGAGGCTTCCAATTCAACCCCGCGGTTGCGCATGCTTCCGTTATTAGTACGTATTGAGCTGATACCTGAAGACAGTGGCAAATTAATATAGGCCAGCTTATCGGTCGTTGTCCTGTTATAATACGCTATGGAGGTGTTCAAACGATTGTTGAGGAAACCCATATCGGCACCGATTTCAAACGTACTGGATTTTTCCCAACGCAGGTTTGGATTGGAAAGTCCCGTTTGCAGGAAACCAATGGTCCCGTTGTAGGGAGATTGCGAACCATAAGAGCCCTGTAGCTCGTATAAACCGATCGCATTACTGGTGCCGATTCCGATGTTTCCATTCAATCCCCAGCTGGCTCGCAATTTCAGGAAGGACAACCATTTATCGGTAGTCGCCATAAAGTTTTCCCGGTGGGCCATCCAGCCAACCGACACGCCCGGGAAAGTTCCGTACTGGTTATCGCCGAGTAACCTGGAGTAGCCGTCACGGCGAACTGTAAACGTAGCCAGGTATTTTCCATCGTAGTCGTAATTTAGCCGGCCGAAACCTGAAAGTATTCTTTCCTTGCTATGTCCGGATCCCATGTATCTGGTTTGCTTTTCAGCGTTGTTGAGGGTAAGTTCCAGGGCCTGGAAATCATCGGTGGGGGCTTCACTTCCTCCTGCTAAAAAGGAGGTGCTGCGGGCGTTGAAATATTCAAATCCGACCATGGCCCCTATATTATGCATATCCGAAAAACTGGAAGTATAGTTCAGGATGGCGTTATAGGTCTGACGCACCGTGCGGTAAAATGAATTGGAAGTGGCCCTGGTTCGGTTCCATCCCTGGTTGGGATTGGTAAGGCTCATCAGGCCAGTCCGATAATCCCGGTTAAAGGACTCACCGAACCCTTCGTCGTACATCAGAATACCGCCCACTTTTGCATACAGGTCTTTGGTGAAATCCACCGTAAAAGCCTGGTTCATGGTAAACTTGTCGGATTCATCAAAACGATGGAATTTATCAATATTAATCGCCGGGTTACCATCACTGGCATCACGGCCCAGGATGAGCTGCCCATTGGCGTTAGTTCCTCTTAAGGTAGGCGGGGCGCTTAGCATCCGCCCCCAATAGTTGGCTTCGCCGTTCATGAGCGACTGGTCGCGCCAGTTGGCTTTGGCAAACTGGAAACCGCTTTCGGATTTCAACCAGTCCTTAATTTTATAATCGCCGTTTAACATGAGGTTGAGCCGGCGGTAAAAGGTTTTAAGCGATAATCCGTCTTCATCGTAATACCCGATATTGGCGTAATACCTTCCACGGTC